>DASUEE010000248.1:0-2250 GCA_036275235.1 Acidimicrobiales bacterium
ATGCCGTGGAACTTCCCGCTGTGGCAGGTGTTCCGCTTCGCCGCACCGGCCCTGATGGCGGGCAACGCCGGGCTGCTGAAGCACGCGTCGAACGTCACGGGCTGCTCCCTCGCCATCGAGGACCTCTTCCTCGAGGGTGGCGCGCCCGAGGGCCTGTTCCGCAGCCTGAAGATCCCGTCGACGCTGGTCGCCGGCGTGCTCGAGCACCCGCTGGTTCGTGCCGCCACCCTCACCGGGAGCACCGGCGCCGGCCAGGCCGTGGCCGAGACGGCCGGCCGCCTGCTGAAGAAGACGGTGCTGGAGCTCGGCGGCAGCGACCCCTACGTGGTGCTCGAGGACGCCGACGTCGCGGCCGCCGCCAGGACCTGCGCGACGAGCCGGCTCATCAACGGCGGCCAGTCCTGCATCGCCGCCAAGCGGTTCATCGTCGCCGACGCCGTCCACGACGAGTTCCTCGAGGCGTTCGTCGCCGCCATGTCCGACCAGACGATGGGCGACCCGATGGACGAGGCCACCACGGTCGGTCCCCAGGCGCAGGTCCACCTGCGCGACGAGCTGCACGACCAGGTGGAGCGCACCGTGGCCCAGGGGGCGCAGCTCGTGATCGGCGGCGAGATCCCCGACGGCCCCGGCGCCTGGTACCCGCCCACGGTGCTGGTCGGCGTCACGCCGGACATGGTCGCCGCCCGGGAGGAGACGTTCGGCCCCGTCGCCGCCGTCATCCGCGCCGCCGACGAGGCCATCGCCATCGCCATCGCCAACGACTCCGTGTTCGGCCTCGGCGCCGCGGTCTTCACCGCGGACGTCGCCCGGGGCGAGCGCATCGCCGCCGAGGAGCTCGAGGCCGGCTGCTGCTTCGTGAACGACTTCGTCGCGTCCGACCCGCGCCTGCCCTTCGGCGGCATCAAGGAGTCCGGCTACGGCCGCGAGCTGAGCCACCTCGGCATCCGCGAGTTCGTCAACCAGAAGACCGTGGTCGTCGGCCCCAAGCGCTGACCCCCTCGGATTTCGGGTTGGATGTGGCGCCGTGAGGGCAGCGATCGGGATCGACGTCGGCACCACGAACGTCAAGGCCGCGCTCGTCGGCGAGGACGGCACCGTGCACGCGACGGCGAGCCGCACGCTCGTCGCCGACGTCGAGGGCGACCGGGCCGAGCTCGACGCCGACGCCCAGTGGCAGGCCGTGGTGGACGTGGTCCGCCAGTGCACCGACGCCGCGCCCGACATCGCCGGCGCGGTCACGGCCCTCGGCGTCGACAGCCAGTACTCCTCGATCGTCCCGGTCGACGCCGACGGCACGCCGGTGGCGCCGATGCGGTTGTGGTCCGACCGCCGCGGCACCGACCGCAGCTGGGCCATCCTGGCCGAGCACGAGGACGCCTTCCTCGGCTTCATCGAGCGCCACGGCATCCCGCCGGTCGGCGGCGGGCTGAGCCTCGGCCACATCCTCCACCTCCAGCACGACTGCCCGGAGGTCCACGAGCGCGCCGCGGCGTACCTCGAGCCGATGGACCATCTGAACGCCCGGCTCACCGGCCGGATCGCCGCCAACCAGGCGACGATGTTCATGAGCCAGGTGATCGACAACCGCTCGCTGGGGCAGACCGCCTACGACGAGGTGCTCCTCGGCTGGGCGGGCGTCGACCCCACCCGCCTGCCCCCGCTGCTCCCGATGGACGAGCCGATCGGTGCGCTGCGGCCCGAGGTGGCCGACGCCCTAGGGCTCCCCGCCGAGGCCGTGGTCGTCGCCGGCATCAACGACACGCAGGCCGGCGCGATCGCCACCGACGCATTCCGTCCCGGCCGGGCGGGGCTGAGCATCGGCACCACGAGCGTGCTCGTCGACGCCATCGCCACCAAGGAGGTCGACCTCGACCACGAGGTGCTGTCGTGCCCCGGGCCGTTCGCCGACCGCTACCTGGTGTTCGCCGAGAACGGGCTGGGCGGCAAGCCCCTCGAGCACGTGCTCGACAACGTCGTGCACACCGGCGGGTTCGACACCCTCGACGAGGTGCTCGAACGGGTGCCGGCGGGCAGCCGCGGTGTCCTCTTCCTCCCGTGGCTGCGCGGATCGATGGCGCCGGCGAACGACACCGCGATGCGCGGCGGCTACGTGAACATGAGCCTCGAGACCGGCCGGGACGAGCTGGTGCGGGCCACGTGCGAGGGCGTCGCCCACAACCTGGCCTGGCTCCTGCCCCACGCCGAGGCGCTCACCGGCGAGCGCATCGAGGAGCTGGTGTTCATCGG
>DASUEE010000249.1:0-4366 GCA_036275235.1 Acidimicrobiales bacterium
GCCAGCAGGATCGAGGTGATCTCGAGGGCGTAGACGTAGCGGGTGAACAGCACCCGACCGATGCCCTCGACGTCGGGGACCGTGGCGTCGACCACCGACCCGAGGTTCGCCATCGCGCCGGTGGCCTCCCAGCCGGTGGAGGCGAGCGCCAGCACCGGCAGGGCGAACACGGCCACCCCGACGACGCCGGCCGCAGCCCGCTGGCCGACGAGCGGGTCGACCTCGAGGTCCTCGGCGCGGTCGACGCCGAGGAGCATGATCACGAAGAGGAAGAGCACGACGATGGCGCCGGCGTAGACGATGACCTGCACGGCGGCGAGGAAGTTCGCCTCCTGGGCCACGAACAGCACGGCGATGCCGAAGAGCGTCGCCACCAGCGACAGCGCGGAGTGCACCGGGTTCTTGGACGCGACGACGCCGAGCGCGCCGGCCAGGCAGATGGCGCCGGCGACGAGGAAGACGAAGGTCTCCACTAGTGGTGCCCTCCCCCGTGGCCGTGGCTGCGATCCTTCGACGCGGCAGCCACCTCGGCCGCGGTGCGCTCGGCCGGCTGGCCGCCCTCGGGGGCGCGCTCGCCCCAGCCGAGCTCGCCGGCCCAGGCCACGATGCCCTCGAAGTCGGCGTCGCCGCTCGGGGCGGTGGCGCGCATCCAGGCCGACGTGTGCGGGTGGACCTTCTCGGCGTCGGACCAGTCCTCCCAGGGGAGGTGGCGCGGGTTGCCGTCCTCGTCGACCACCAGCTCGGCCTTGGTGTAGATGGCGTCCTGGCGGTTGGTGAAGGAGAACTCGAAGAGCTTGCTCTCGGTGATGGCCTCGGTGGGGCAGGCCTCGACGCACAGGTCGCAGTGGATGCAGCGCAGGTAGTTGATCTCGTAGATGAACCCGTAGCGCTCGCCGGGGCTCACCGGGTCGGCGGGGTCGTTGTCGGCGCCGCGCACGTAGATGCAGCGAGCGGGGCAGACGCCCGCGCACAGCTCGCACCCGATGCACTTCTCCATGCCGTCCTCGTAGCGGTTCAGCACGTGGCGACCGTGGGTGCGCACCGCCTTCTCCCGCTTGCCGCCACCGTCCTTGACGTAGGGCGACGTGACGTTCTCGCCGGACTGGCTGCCCTTGGCGAACGTCTTCTTGATGGTGATCAGGAACCCGTCGAGGTACCCCATCAGGCCTCCACCTCCCCCAGGGTCCGCCGCTGCCGGGAGACCTCGCTGGCCCGGTTGAGCAGCAGGAACGACAGCCCGCCCACCACGAAGAAGCCGACGCCGATGACGACGCCGTAGTTCCAGCCCTCGTCGCGCCCCACGTTCAGGGCGGCGAGCAGCAGCAGCCAGCCCAGCTGGAGCGGGATCAGCACCTTCCAGCCCAGGTCCATGAGCTGGTCGTAGCGGAAGCGGGGCAGGGTGCCCCGGATCAGCACGAAGATGTAGAGGAACACGAAGATCTTGGCGACCAGCCAGATGATCCCCGAGACCGGCCCGAACCACTGCGGCCCGGACGGCCCGCCGAACCACAGCGTGACGATGACGGCCGACATGGTCACCGGGTGCATGAACTCGGCGACGAAGAACATGCCGAAGCGGATCGAGGAGTACTCGGTGTGGAAGCCGCCGACCAGCTCCTGCTCGGCCTCGACGAGGTCGAACGGTGGCCGGTTCGTCTCGGCGAGGGCGGCGATGAAGAAGATGCCGAAGGGGACGATGCCGGTGAGCACCACGTTCCAGTTCGGCACGAAGCCGGCGAAGCCGTCGCCCGCCTGCACCGCGACCATGCCCCGGGTGGAGAGACCGCCGGTGGTCATGATCAGCGTGGCGACCGACAGGCCCATGGCGGCCTCGTAGGAGACCATCTGCGCGGTGGCTCGCACCGAGCCGAGCAACGGGTACTTCGAGCCCGAGGCCCAGCCGGCGAGCATGACGCCGTAGACGCCGATGGACGACACGGCGAGCACCCACAGGATGCCGATGGGCGGGTCGGCGAGCTGGGCGAAGGTCTCGTGGCCGGCGATGGTGAGGACGCCGTCGTCGCCGTCGCCGAACGTGCCGGCCACCGGCACGATGGCGAAGACCAGGAAGGCGGGGATCACCGACAGGTACGGGGCGAGCGAGAACACGAAGCGCCGGGACCGGTTCGGGACCAGGTCCTCCTTGACGATCAGCTTGAGGCCGTCGGCGAGGGTCTGCAGGAGGCCGAAGGGACCGGCGCGGTTCGGGCCGATCCGGTTCTGCATGTCGGCGATGACCTTGCGCTCGAACCAGACCATGAACAGGACCGACACGAGCAGCACCAGGAAGGCGACGAGCACCTTGCCGATGGTGATGAGCACCTCGGCGAGGCCGACGCCGTCGAGGTAGAGCGGATCGAGGCCGAAGATCACCGGGCCACCTCCACCCGCACGTCGGTGACCGGCGAGGCGGCGTCGATGAGCTCGGCGGCGCTGGCGCCGGGCGCGTTGAAGCGCAGGAAGGCCGCCCCCTTGGGGACCGCCGCCGACGGGTGGGCGGGGACGGTGACCTGGCCCCGCCCGCGCTCGCGGCCGGACACCGTGACCGGGTCCCCGGCGGTGACGCCGAGCCGGTCGAAGTCGTGCGGGTGCAGGTGCACCTCGGCGTCGGCGGCGAGGCCGGCCAGCTGGGCCGACGCCTGCGTGCCCGTGGCCAGGTCATACAGCCGGCGGCTCGTGAGCAGCCGCAGCTCGTAGCCGCCGAGCGGCGGGACGGAGACGGCGGCGGGGCGGTACCGCAGCGGCGGGACCTGCGGGGCGGCGAGCCGCGGGGCCGGGGCCTCCTCGCCGTCGGCGGCATCGCCGTCGGCGGCGTCCTCGGCCTCGGCGGCAGCCTGCTGCTCGGTGGCCTCGACCTCGGCGGCGCCCTGCTCCTCGGCGGTGTCGGCGGCCTCGCGGTCGACGCCGGCGGCCGCGGCCTCCGGGTCGACGTCGGCGTCGGGCATGTCGGCGCCGCCCTCGGTGTGGATGCCCTCGGGCTCGGCGGCGGTGCGGGCGTCGGTGGTCTCGTCGCCGCCGGCGGCGAGCGGGACCAGCACGCCGTCGACCCCGATCTGGTCGAGGGTGAGCCCGGTGTGCGACGGGGCGACCGTGGCCACCTCGGCGACGATGTCCTCGAGCCGCTCGAGGCCGAGGTCGTCACCCAGGCGGTAGGCGAGCTCGGCCGCGATGACCCAGTCGGCGCGGGCCGTGCCGGGCGGCGTCACCTTCTGCGAGAGGATGCTGACCCGGCCCTCGAGGTTCGTGGTGGTGCCGTCGACCTCGGCGTACCCGGCGGCGGGCAGCACGACGTCGGCCTGCAGCACCGACGGGTTCGGGAGGGTGTCGACCGCCACGACAGTGCGGGCGCCGGCGAGGGCCCGGCGGGCGAGGTCGTGGTCCGGGAAGTCGGCGAGCGGGTCGGCGCCGAGGAGCACGAGCACGTCGAGCTTCCCGTCGGCGGCCGCCGTGAGGATGCCGGTGGTGTCGAGCCCACGGTCGGTGGGGACCGTGGTCCAGTGGTCGTGCAGCGCGGCGCGGCCGTCGTCGAGGGAGACCCGGCCGGGCAGGATGCCGGGGGCGAGGCCGGCGTCGAGCGCGCCGTGCACGTTGCCCCGGCGCAGCCCCGACAGGAAGCGGACGTCGTCGAGGCCCTCGAGCAGCGTGACGGCGGCCGAGCCCACGAGGTCGGCGGCGTCGGCGAGGTTGCCCCGTCCGAGGATGACCGTGACCGGTCCCTGGCGCAGGGCGGCGCCGGCCGCGGCGAGCGTGGCGGCGGGGAGGCCGCCGGCGTCGGCGGGCTGGTCGGCCACGAGCTGGGCGGCGACGTCGGCGACGGCGCCGGGTCCGTGGACGAGCGAGTGGGCGGCGAGGCCGCTCTGCCCGGTGCCGTGGGGCACGAGCTCGACGAGCGTGACGCCGTCCTCGCGGACCGCGTGGCGCAGCCGCAGGTGCAGGACCGGCAGCTCCTCCTTGAGGTCGACCCCGAGCACGAGCACGGTGCCGCCGGCAGCGCAGGCCTCGTCGATGGTGGCGCGGGGCAGGCCGAGCACGGCCTCGGCGGGGAGGCCGTCGCCGAGCTGGCAGTCGACGTTGTCGGTGCCGATCACGCCCTTGGCGAGCTTGGCCCACGCGTAGGCGGACTCGTTCGTGAGGCGGGCGCCGCCGATGACGGCGACGCTGCCGGCGCCGTGGCGGTCGATGGCGCCGCGCAGACCGTCGGCGGCGGCGGTCAGCGCGTCCGCCCAGTGCACCTCGCTGAGGCGGTCGCCGGTGCGCGCCAGGGGCTCGCCGAGGCGCTCCTCGCTGTTGACGGCCTCGAAGTCGAACCGGCCCTTGTCGCAGAGCCAGCCCCAGTTCACGGGGTCGACGTCGACGCCGAGATGTC
>DASUEE010000250.1:0-4010 GCA_036275235.1 Acidimicrobiales bacterium
CACCTTCTACGCCCGGGGCCAGACCGGCCAGCAGCTCCTGCTCGGCGCCTACCAGGCGCTGATGAAGGAGGTGCACGCCGGCAGCGTCGAGCTGATCACCAAGACCGAGGTCCTCGACCTGGTGGTGAAGGACGGCGTGGCCCGCGGCGTCATCACCCGCGACCTTCGCACCGGCGAGATCGCCCGGCACTCGGCGCACGCGGTGCTGCTGTGCACCGGCGGCTACGGCAACGTCTTCTACCTCTCCACGAACGCCAAGTACTCCAACGCCACGGCCGCGTGGCGGGCGCACAAGCGCGGGGCCCTGTTCGGGAACCCGTGCTTCACGCAGATCCACCCGACGTGCATCCCGCCGTCGGAGGAGTACCAGTCGAAGCTCACGCTCATGTCCGAGTCGCTGCGCAACGACGGCCGGGTGTGGGTGCCGAAGAACCCGGACGAGACCCGTCCCGCATCGCAGATCCCCGAGGCCGACCGCGACTACTTCCTCGAGCGCAAGTACCCCAGCTTCGGCAACCTCGTGCCCCGCGACGTCGCCTCCCGCAACGCGAAGACGGCGGTCGACGAGGGCAAGGGCGTGGGCCCGCGCAAGAACGGCGTGTACCTCGACTTCGCCGACTCCATCTCCCGGCTCGGCGAGGACGCGATCCGCGAGCGCTACGGGAACCTGTTCGACATGTACGAGCGCATCACGGACGAGAACCCGTACCAGGAGCCGATGCGCATCTACCCGGCCGTCCACTACACGATGGGCGGGCTCTGGGTGGACTACCACCTGATGTCGAACGTGCCCGGCCTGTTCGTGCTCGGGGAGGCGAACTTCTCCGACCACGGCGCCAACCGCCTCGGCGCCTCGGCGCTCATGCAGGGCCTGGCCGACGGCTACTTCGTCATCTCGCACACGCTGGCCAACTACCTCGCCGGCATCCTCGGCGAGCCGAGCCTGCCGGTGGACGACCCCATGTTCGCGCAGACGGAGGCCGAGGTCACCGACCGCGTCACCCAGCTGCTCTCCATCGGCGGCACGAAGTCCCCGGACTGGTTCCACAAGGAGCTGGGCCGGATCATGTGGGACCAGTGCGGCATGGCTCGCAACGAGGCCGGGCTGCAGAAGGCCCTGTCCGACATCCCGGCGCTGCGCGACGAGTTCTACAAGGACCTGCGCGTGCTGGGGTCGGGCCAGAGCCTGAACCAGAGCCTCGAGAAGGCCGGCCGCATCGCCGACTTCCTCGAGCTCGGCGAGCTCATGTGCAAGGACGCCCTCGACCGGGCCGAGTCCTGCGGCGGCCACTTCCGCGAGGAGTCCCAGACCGAGGAGGGCGAGGCCCTCCGCGACGACGAGAACTTCTCGTTCGTGTCGGCGTGGGAGTGGACGGGCGACCCGGCCACCTCCATCCGCCACGAGGAGCCGCTGGTGTTCGAGAACGTGGCGCTGACGCAGCGCTCCTACAAGTGAGGTCCCCCCGATGAAGCTCACGCTGAACATCTGGCGCCAGCCGAACGCCGCCTCCAAGGGCGAGATGCGCTCGTACGACCTCGACGGCGTGTCCGACGACATCTCGTTCCTCGAGATGCTCGACATGCTCAACGAGCAGCTCATCGCCCAGGGCGAGGAGCCGGTGGAGTTCGAGCACGACTGCCGCGAGGGCATCTGCGGCTCCTGCGGGCTCATGATCAACGGCCAGGCGCACGGCCCCCAGAAGGGCACCGCCACCTGCCAGCTCCACATGCGCAAGTTCCGCGACGGCGAGACGATCGACATCGAGCCGTGGCGCGCCGCCGCGTTCCCGGTGGTCAAGGACCTCGTCGTCGACCGCTCGGCCTTCGACCGCATCGTCGAGGCCGGCGGCTACATCACCGCCCCCACCGGCTCGGCGCCCGACGCCAACCTGATCCCGGTGCCGAAGGAGGCCGCCGACGCCGCCTTCGACGCCGCGGCGTGCATCGGCTGCGGCGCCTGCGTGGCCGCCTGCCCGAACTCGGCCGGCCAGCTGTTCACCGCCGCCAAGATCGAGCACCTGAACCTGCTCCCGCAGGGCCAGCCCGAGCGCGACAGCCGCGTCCTCGAGATGGTCGACACGATGGAGCAGTACTTCGGCTCGTGCACGAACCACGGCGAGTGCACGGCGGCGTGCCCGAAGGAGATCCCCCTCGACTACATCGCGTACATGAACCGCGACTACGTCAAGGCCCAGCTCCGCAACCGCAAGCTGGCAGGCCAGCGCTGAAGCTCCCGGTCCCCGTCAAGGTCTCGGCCGCCGTCGCGGCCGTCGGCACCGGCGCGCTGGGCGGCGTCGGGCTGCTCGCGCTCCTGCAGGCGCGGCTCACCGGCGCCGACGCCGCCCCGCCGGTCGACGCGCACTGGCTCGACGGCGACGTCGGCCCCGCCGACGCCTCCGCGCACCGGGTGGTCTGGCTGGGCGACAGCCTGGCCGCAGGGCTCGGCGCCATCGCCCCCGAGGTCACCCTGCCCCGGCTGGTGGCGGCCCACGGTCTCCGCCGCACGCGGTTGCACGTGTTCGCCACCCCCGGCGCCACCAGCACCGACGTGGTGGAGCGCCAGCTCCCGGCGCTCGAGCAGCTGTCCCACGGGCTGGCGCAGATCGGCCAGCGCGTCGACGCCGTCGGGATGACGGTCGGCGCCAACGACATCGCCGCGTTCACCAGCCGCCGGCGCTTCCGCCGCAACGTCGACGCCGTCGCCGATGCCATCGACGGCGCCCCGCTGATCCTGGTGTCGATCCCCGGCCTCGCCGACGCCATCCGCCTCCCCCACCCGCTCCGCGCGCTGGCGTCGATCCGGGGCCGGTGGCTCGACCGAGTGCTGCAGGACGCCGCCCTCCGGCGCGACCGCACCCACTACGCGAACGTCTGGCAGCGCCCGCCGTGGATCCGCCGCCAGGACCGACCGAACTTCCTGTCGCCGGACCGGTTCCACCCCTCCGGCGCCGGCTACGCCGTGTGGGCCGATCGCGTCGCCCACGCCTTCGAGCTGGCCTTCCGCCCCGTCCCCTCGTAGCGGGACGCGTCGCACGCCCCCCGTCCCGGGCGGGCGCGGCCCGGAACGCCCGCTGGTGGCTCCGGGTCAGCCGGGCGCGAGCCTGGCGGTGGCGCCACGGACCTCGAGCCAGCCGACGCCGACCGCGCCGTCCCGCGTCCGGAGCCGGCACAGCGCCCGGGTACGGCACACCTCGCCGCCGTCGACGGGCAGCGGCACCGGCACGGCCGCCAGGACCTCGGCCCGCAGGTCGTCCGTGGTCGCCGACACGGGAAGGCCGTCACCGTCGACCACGAGGTCGGCGACCGGCGCCGAGACGTGCTGGTCACCGCCGGCGCCGAAGTCGCGCGCGGTCGTGGCGCCGTCGCGGTGGTCCACCGACCAGCGCCGGCCGCCCTCGACGACGCCGGCGAGGTGCCACCCGTCCTCGGCGGCCCAGTCGAGCCGACCCCAGCGGTGGGCGCGGGTCCCGACGCCGTCGAGGTCGATGACGTCGCGGCCCACGAGCACCTCGCCGTGGACCGTGCAGGGGACCTCGTATCCGTCCGGTCCGAGGTCGAGCACGGGGCCGGCGGACTCCCACTCGAGGTCGAAGCCGAGGGCGACCTGGTCGCCGTGCTGGCGGCCGAGCAGCTCGCGGGGGTCGTCCACCCCGAGGGCGAACGCCTCCAGCCCGACCGTCCAGTGGTCGAAGGGGGTCTCGCACACGTGGTCAGCCCACAAGCCCGTGGTCCGCACCTCGAGGGGGCTGCTCCGGAAGGGCACCTCGTGGTCGAGCACGGCGAGGAGCTGGCGGTGGGGCCCCACGAGGGCGGCCTGGTACCAGGCGTGCCCGGCGAAGCGGGTGAGGGAGACCCAGCCCCCGAGGCTGCCGTCGGCGGACGCCAGGTCGAAGGTCCACGTCTCGCTCCAGTCCGGTCCCGACGCCGGGTGCGGGTGCTCGTCGGCCGGGCGGAGGGGCATCCGGGCCATCGTCGCGTGCCACGATGCAGGCCGTGCAGTTCCTGTCCGA
>DASUEE010000251.1:0-2295 GCA_036275235.1 Acidimicrobiales bacterium
AACCCTGGATATCTTGCCCGCCGCAGTCCCCGGACCCCGGACGCCACGGCTCGTCGCCGTGCGCATGTCAGCAGTGTCGGTTGGTCCAGGAGGACGAACCCCCGTGGCGGGTCAGCAGCAGCTCTTCAACGCACTCCGGTCGTTCGCGTCGACGCTCGCCGGCGACTACGACGTCAGCGACGTCCTCCACCAGGTGTGCGACCACCTCGTCGAGGTCCTCGACGCCGCCGGGGCCGGCGTGACCGTGCTCGACGGCGACCGCCAGCTCCGCTTCGCGGCCGCGACCACCCACGTCGTGGTCGACGCCGAGCGGGTGCAGGAGGACACCCAGGAGGGTCCGTGCACGGACTGCCTCGCCACCGGCGAGGCGATGGTGGTGCCCGACGTCCGCGCCGACGACCGGTGGCCCCGCTACCGCGACGCCCTCGGCGCGGCCGGGCTCCGCTCGGTCGTGGCCATCCCCCTGCTGGTGCGAGACCAGCGCATCGGGGCCGTCGACGTCTACGACACCGAGCCGCGGCGCTGGTCCGAGGACGACGTCGCCGCCGCCCGGGTGCTGGCCGAGATGGCCACCGCCTACGTGGTCCGGGCCCACGCGACGGCCGAGATCGAGCGGGTGAACGAGCAGCTGCAGCAGGCGCTCGACTCCCGGATCGTGATCGAGCAGGCCAAGGGGAAGCTGGCCGGCGAGCGGTCGATCGACATGGACGAGGCCTTCCAGGTCCTGCGCAGCCACGCCCGATCGAACAACATGACCGTCCGCGCCGTGTCGGAGGCGATCGTGGCCGGGCAGCTGGAGCTGCCCGACCGCAGCGTGTCGGCCTGACCTGCCGCACCGCGCGGCCACCGGCGCCGGCGCGGAACGCGTGGTCGGGGGACGGCGCCAGCTCACCGCTGCGTGGTCCGGGGGCTGGCACACTGCCGCCATGTCGGCGGATGCCTGGACGGCCGTGCTCGATCGCATCGACGATGCCGCGTCGCTCGCCGGCGTCGACCCCGGCGTCCACGCCCGGCTCCGCCACCCCGAGCGGGTCCTCGAGGTGGCCGTTCCGGTGCGGCGTGACGACGGCTCCCTCGAGGTCTTCACCGGCTGGCGCGTCCACCACAACACGGTGCGCGGGCCGGGAAAGGGCGGCATCCGCTTCCACCCGGAGGTCGACGCCCAGGAGGTGACGGCCCTCGCCGCCCAGATGACGCTGAAGACCGCGGTGTGCGGCATCCCCTTCGGCGGGGCCAAGGGGGGAGTGCGCTGCGACCCCCACTCGCTCAGCACCGCCGAGCTCGAGCGGCTGACCCGGCGCTACACGGTGGCCATCGCCCCGCTGCTCGGCCCGGACAAGGACGTCCCCGCCCCCGACGTGAACACCGACGGCCGGGTGATGGCCTGGCTCCTCGACACCCTGCAGATGACCGGCGGCGGCGTGCACCTGCCGGCCGCGGTGACGGGCAAGCCCCTGGCGGTCGGCGGCACCAAGGGCCACGCGGGCGGCACGGCCTCGGGCGTGGTCGTGTGCGCCCGCGCCGCGTTCCGCGCCATGGGCATGGAGGTGCCGGGGCGCCGTGCGGCGATCCAGGGCTTCGGCAAGGTCGGTGGCCCGCTCGCCTTCCTGCTGCAGTCGGCGGGCATGCGCATCGTCGCGGTCAGCGACGTCACCGGCGCCGTGCTCAACGAGGGCGGTCTCGACGTCGCCGCCCTGTCGGCGCACGTGGATGCCACCGGTGGCGTGGCCGGCTTCGCCCTCGCCGACCCGATCCCGGCCGACGACCTGCTGGCCGTGCCCTGCGAGCTGCTGGTGCCGGCCGCGCTCGGCGGGGTGATCGATGCGACCGTGGCCGAGCGGGTGCAGTCGCCGCTCGTCGTCGAGGCGGCGAACGGACCGACCCTGCCGTCGGCGGACGCGGTCCTCGACCGTCGGGGGATCACGGTGGTCCCCGACGTCCTGGCGAACGCCGGCGGCGTGACCGCGTCGTACTTCGAGTGGGCCCAGGCCCGGCAGGGCTTCCCCTGGGGCTTGGAGGAGGCGGCCGAGCGCCACCACCGGTACATGTCCGAGTCCTTCGACGACGTGTGGGCGGCGTCCGAGCGGCTGGGGGTGAGCCTGCGCCGGGCGGCCTACGCCCTCGCGATCGAGCGGGTGGCGGCGGCGCTGGAGTCACGGGGGATCTTCCCCTAGCGATCGAACAGGTGTTCGTCTACGATCCCTGATGTGGGGTTCAACAACCCGGACGTCCCCTGGAGCGAGCTGGAGCGGGTCCTGTCGGACCGGCCGGCCGATCGGCACCGCAAGCCGACGC
>DASUEE010000252.1:0-2346 GCA_036275235.1 Acidimicrobiales bacterium
CGTGAACCGCCGATCTCCACGTGGGCGTGGCCCGGCAGCCGCTCCACCATCCCGGCCACCCGGGCCAGCTGGTTCTCGTTGTTGAGCGCCCCGTAGAGCACGTCCTTGTCGTCGGGAGCCCCGGTCCGGGTGCCGCGCGCCTGCTCGGTGAGCGCCGCGACGAAGTCGTCGTGGACACCGGGCGCGGCCAACACCCGGGTCGCCGCCGTGCAGTCCTGCCCACCGTTGAAGTAGCCGGCGACAGCGATCGCCTCGGCCGCTGCCTCCAGGTCGGCGTCGTCGAAGATCACGACCGGCGCCTTGCCGCCGAGCTCGAGGTGGGTCCGCTTGAGCTTGGTCCCCGCCGACTGGGCGACCTCGCTGCCCGCCCGGACCGACCCGGTGATCGCGACCATCTCCGGGATGTCGTGGTCCACGATCGCGCGGCCGGTGTCGCGGTCCCCGCAGATGACGTTGAACACGCCCGGCGGCAGGAATTCCTGCGCCAGCTCGGCGAACATCGTGGTGGTCGCCGGCGTCGTGTCCGACGGCTTCAGCACGACCGTGTTGCCGGCGGCGAGCGCCGGCGCGATCTTCCAGATCATCATCATCAGCGGGTAGTTCCAGGGCGTGACCTGGCCGATGACCCCGATCGGCTCGCGCCGGATCATCGAGGTGTACCCCTTCATGTACTCGCCCGCGGAGCGGCCCTCGAGGACCCTCGCTGCCCCCGCGAAGAACCGCAGCTCGTCGACCGAGGGGGGCAGCTCCTCCTCGGCCGTGAGGTGGATCGGCTTGCCCGTGTTCTCGCACTCCGCGGCGACGAACTCGTCGGCCCGGCGCTCCAGGGCGTCGGCCATCCTCAGCAGCGCGACCTGCCGCTCCCCCGGCGTGGTCTCGCCCCAGGTCTCGAACGCGGCCGCGGCGGCCTTCATCGCCCGGTCCACGTCCTCGGGCCCCGAGGCCGGCGCCTGGGCGTACACCTCCCCGGTGGCCGGGTTGATCACGTCGTACGTCTCGCCGGACGCCGACTCCACGCCCTCGCCGTTGATGATGTTGCGGAACTGCTTGGCCATCGTCGACATCGCCCCTGACTGCTCTGGTCGCCACTGCGGATCGCCGCCGAGCCTACCGAGGTGGCGACGAAATCGGTATAGCGAACGCACCAATGATGAGCAGTTCCATCGTCGGAACTCCCCGGAACCACGGATTCACTTGCAGCGCGACCTGCCGACAGAGCAAGATGGGCGTCGACGAACCACCGGACGAAGGGGTCTCACGATGTCGTCAGCGCCGATGGACGCGCAGCACCACGCCGATCTGCAGCGCGCCGCCCGCGACCACCTGTGGATGCACTTCACCCGCCACTCCAGCTACGCCGAGAACGACGTGCCGGTGATCGTCCGCGGTGAGGGCCCGTACGTCTGGGACGCCAAGGGCGGCCGCTACCTCGACGCGCTGTCGGGCCTGTTCGTCAGCCAGCTCGGCCACGGCCGCACCGACCTCGTCCAGGCAGCCGCCCGCCAGGCGCAGGAGCTCGCGTTCTTCCCGCTGTGGTCCTACGCCCACCCCTCCGCCATCGAGCTGGCCGAGCGCATCGCCGGCTACGCGCCCGGCGACCTGAACCGGGTGTTCTTCACCACCGGCGGCGGCGAGGCCGTGGAGACCGCCTGGAAGCTGGCCAAGAACTACTTCAAGCTCACCGGCAAGCCGACCAAGCACAAGGTCATCAGCCGCGCCATCGCCTACCACGGCACGCCGCAGGGCGCCCTGTCCATCACCGGCCTGCCTCCGATGAAGGCACCGTTCGAGCCGCTGGTGCCCTCGACGTTCCGCGTCCCCAACACCAACGTCTACCGAGCGCACGAGGTGACCAGCGGGCTGCTCGACGGCAGCGACCCCGAGGCGTTCGGCCGCTGGGCCGCCGACCAGATCGCGGTGGCGATCGAGAACGAGGGCGCCGACACCGTCGCCGCGGTCTTCCTCGAGCCGGTGCAGAACTCCGGCGGCTGCTTCCCGCCGCCGCCCGGCTACTTCCAGCGCGTCCGGGAGATCTGCGACGAGTACGACGTCCTGCTGGTCAGCGACGAGGTGATCTGCGCGTTCGGGCGGTTGGGGTACATGTTCGGCGCCGAGCGCTACGACTACCAGCCCGACATGATCACGTTCGCCAAGGGCATCACGTCCGGCTACTCCCCTCTCGGCGGCATGATCGCCACCGATCGCCTCATGGAGCCGTTCCTGCACGGCACCACGACGTTCCTGCACGGCTACACCTTCGGCGGCCACCCGGTCTCCACCGCGGTGGCGCTGGCGAACCTCGACGCGTTCGAGAACGAGGGCATCAACAAGCGCGTCCGCGAGAAC
>DASUEE010000253.1:0-2882 GCA_036275235.1 Acidimicrobiales bacterium
TCTGCCCGCGCATCGACGGCCGCCGGGTCAGCCCGGCGGCGATGGCCGAGCACCAGGGCAGCTGGCTCGACCGGGCCCTCACCCTGCAGCACCGCCTCGACCGCGACGTCCCGCTCGTGCAGGCGCTGCTCCCCCACACCCACAACTCGGCGAACTCCACCGCCTACGACCCGTCGGTGTCGACGCTCGACGCCAACCAGGTCGTGACCGTCACCGACCAGCTCGACCTCGGCATGCGGGCCATCGAGCTCGACGTCCACTGGGCGCCCCATCCCGAGGGCGACCCGGCGAACGGGTTCCGCACGGTCGTGCAGTGCCACGGCCAGTCCGTGGGGGGCGTGCACGTCGGCTGCTCGGTGGACCAGCCCCTCGGCGACCGGCTCGCCGAGCTGGCCGCGTGGCTCGACGCCAACCCGGGCGAGGTCGTACTGCTCTACCTCGAGAACGTGCTCGACGACGACCCGGCAGCCCACGCCGAGGCGGTCGCCCTGCTCGACGAGCACGTGGGGCGGTTCGTGCACCGGCCCGAGCCCGGCGCCGGGTGCCAGGGCCTGCCGGCGCAGACCCTCTCGAAGGGCGACGTCCTCGACGGAGGCGCCCAGCTGGTGGTCGTCGGCAACTGCGGCCCCAGCGGGTGGACCGACCTCGTGTTCGACCGCTACCCGCACTGGACGGAGAGCGGGTCCACCACCGACTACTCCTGCGAGGCCGACCGGTCCGCCGACTACGGCACGAAGCTGGTGCGGCGCTACGAGGACTCGACGTGGCTGTCGACGATGGCCGGCGGCGGCTCGTACATCGCCCCGGAGGTCATGGCCGACATGGTCGCCTGCGGCGTGAACCTGCCGGGCTTCGACCAGCTCCACGCCGGAGACCCCCGCCTGCCCTCGCTCGTGTGGAGCTGGCGTGCGGACGAGCCGGAGGTCGACGCCACCGGCCGGTGCGCCGCCCAGGGGGCCGACGCCCGCTTCGGGGCCCTCGACTGCGCGGCCGAGCTGCCGGTGGCGTGCCGGACCCCGGACGGGGCGTGGGCGGTCACCGCCGCCGCCGTCTCCTGGTCGCAGGCCGACGCCGCCTGCGCCGGCGAGGGGCTCGGCTCGGCCGGCACCCCGGTGAACGGCTGGGACAACGGGCAGCTGCGAGCGGTCGCCGGCGATGCCGACGTGTGGCTCGCCTACGCCCAGGACGCCGACGGGTCGTGGGTGCTCGCCGGCCCCGGCGTGCCCGACGACGAACCCGACCCGGAGCCCGAGCCCGACCTCCCCGGCAACGGGAAGGGCCACGGCGGCAAGCCGGCCGACCCCGGCCCGCCCGCCGGCGCCGGCGGCGGCGGCGGCGGCGGGAAGACCCTGGCGGCGACACCAGCCTCGACCTCGTCGGCGCCGGTCCACCCGACCCTGCCCTTCGCCCTGGTCGCGGCCCTCGCCGTCATCGCCGTCGCCCGCACCACCCGCCGCACCCACCCCTGAGACGTTCTGGGGTACCGATTCCCTCGCATGCTCGGGAATCGGTACGCCAGAACGAGGGTCAGACGTCGGCGGGGCCGCAGGTGGCGGTGGCGTCGGGCTCGTAGGGCGGGGCGATCGGCTCGTCGTGGCGGGCCGCGCAGGCGATCTCCCACGGGAGCGGCCACGGGTTCGGTGCGCAGCCGTCGAGCCCGGCGGACTGCTGGAACATCACGGCCGCCGGCTCACCGGGCGCCCCGCACGCCGGCCGGGCGTGGTGGCGGCCGAGCAGGTGCCCGACCTCGTGGTTCACCAACATGCGCCGGTAGTCATCGAGCGTGCCGGTCCACGTGGGCGTGGCCTCCCGCCAGCGCTCGGCGTTGAGCGCGACGGTGGACCCGATCTGGCACGAGTACTCCCCGCCGGTCGTGTAGGGCGCGCACGTGTCGTCGACGACGTCGCCCTCGGCCACCAGCACCCGGTGCGGGGCGCCGTCGGAGAACCGGATCTCGAAGCCGGCCTGCTGCCACCCGCGCGGGTCGACCAGCGTCTCGCGCACCACCTCCTCGAACCCCTCGGTGCCGTCCTGGCTCCACCGCTCGAGCCGCAGCTCGACCACCACCGGCGCCGGCGTTCCGCCCGGACTGCCAGAAGCGGGTGGGGCGCTGGTCGTGGTCGTCGTGGAGGCCGTGGTCGAGGTGCTGGTGGTCGCGGGCGGGGTCGCCGACGGCTCGGCCGACCCACACGCCGCGCCGAGCACCGCCACCGCCACCAGCAGGCGCCTCAGGCCCGCTCCTGGCGCGGCTGCCAGATCGCCGTGTGGGCCGCGCTCCACACCGACCGGCCATTCGCGCTGATCTCCACGTCGAGGTCGACGAAGCGGTGGCCCTTGTGCTCCCGTTCGTCGGTGACGACGCCCCGCACCTCGATGTCGTCGCCGTCGCGCACGAGCCCCCGGTGCCAGGCGCGCGTCGAGACGTGGATCCACGGGCCCAGCCGGACGCTGCTCGACAGCACGTAGTTCGCCTGGCGGGCGAGCTGGCCGGGATGGACGACGGCACCACCCTCGTAGAGCGGGCTGTCGTCGCGGACGTCGGCGAGGTACGCCGGGTCGGCACGGTGGCGGTACCGCAGCGTGCCCAGCACCGTCCCGGGCGCCAGCAGCTCCGGGGCCGCCGGCGGGACCTCGTCGGGCCGGTCGGCCGTCGGCAGCGACCGCACCGGCGGAAGGTCGTCGTCGACCGATGCGCGCCCGGCGGCTCGCACCTCGCCGTTCGAGCCGGTGCAGGTCAGCGAGCCGTCGTCGTCGAGCCGGGCGACCACCCGCTCGCCGTCGTACACCGGTCGCAGGAGGCGGACCTCCATCGCACCCTGCTCGAGGAACGTCTGCCCCCAGCGGTCGGTGCAGGGTCGAGCCAGGTACGCCCACACGTCGAC
>DASUEE010000254.1:0-7531 GCA_036275235.1 Acidimicrobiales bacterium
GGTCGATCTCGAGCTCCATGCGCAGCGCGTCGGTGAACCCGCGCACGGCGAACTTCGCTGCGTTGTAGGCCGACTGCGACGGGATGCCGAGCAGGCCGAACACGCTGGAGATGTTCACCACGTGCCCCGTGCCGGCGGCCCTGAGGTGGGGAAGGAACGCCTTCGTCCCGTGGACCACCCCCCAGAAGTTGATGCCCATGAGCCACTCGAGGTCCTCGTAGGACACCCCCTCGACCGTGGCGCCGAGGGCGACGCCGGCGTTGTTGAAGATGAGGTGCACCTGGCCGTGGTCGGCCACC
Organism: Acidimicrobiales bacterium; assembly: GCA_036275235.1. Taxonomy (GTDB): domain Bacteria; phylum Actinomycetota; class Acidimicrobiia; order Acidimicrobiales; family Salinilacustritrichaceae; genus Salinilacustrithrix. Next base: position 300 of record DASUEE010000254.1, read on the forward strand.
ACCTGGTCGGCCCAGGCGTGGACCGCGGCGCGGTCGGCAACGTCGACCCGGGCCGATGTGACCTTGACACCCAGCCCCTCGGCGAGGGTGACGGTCTCGGCGAGGCCGACCTCGTCGACGTCGCTGAGCGCCAGGTGGGTGCCGTGGCGGGCGAGCTCGACGGCGAGCGCCCGTCCGATGCCGGACCCAGCGCCGGTGATGGCCGCGACGCGACCGTGCAGCTGCTCCATGTCGCCCTGCTCAGGCCGCCCGCGACGCGAGCTTGTCGTTGAGCGTTCCGGCGGTGCCGAACAGCTGCTCCCGCCAGGCGACGACGAGGTCGTCGGTGTCGTGGTCGTCGGGGTGGAAGTCGGGCCGGTCGTAGTCCTTCAGGCGCTCCCAGGTCTCTCGGGACAGGAACGCGGAGGTCCGCATCTGCTTCCAGCTGCGCCAGACGCGGCGCGGCGTGCAGCTGCGCCAGTCTCCGAGCATCGAGACCAGGACCTGCAGGGCGAGGCCGAGCACGAAGCTCACCCGGATGAGCTTCATGGTCCACACCCGCATCCGCTCGCTCCCGCCCACCGCCTTGTAGACGTCGAAGGCCACGGCCTTGTGCTCGGACTCCTCGAGCGCGTGCCACAGGAAGAGGTGCCGGACCTCCTGGTCGCCGATCAGCTCCCGGGTGCGCTCGTCGCGCATGAAGACCTCGGCGAGGGTGGCGGTGAAGTGCTCGAGCGCCGCCGTGGCAGCCAGGTTGGACATCGGCGGCGCGAGCCGCTCCCGCAGCGCCAGGCCCTTCTCCGTGAACCGCTCGACCCTCTTCGTCGGGTAGCCGAGCTGGTCCAGGCGGTCGTTGAACGCCCGGTGCTCGCGACCGTGGACGGACTCCTGGCCGATGAACCCGGCGACCTGGCGCTTGAGGGCCGGGTCGGTGATCTGGTCCCGGTAGTGGCGCACGGAGCGGACGAAGAAGTCCTCGCCGTCGGGGAACACCGCCGACAGCGACGCCATGAGGTGGCTGCCGATCAGGTCCCCGTCCAGGGCGTAGTGCTTGGGAAGGTCGCGCAGGGCCTCCTCGAAGGAGATGCGCCGCGTGGGCACCTCTCGCTCGGGGTTCGACGTCTGGGCGGGGGCGGCATCGGTGACGGTCATGAGGGGTCTCCGTTGGGGACGAGGAGGTACTGCTCGAGGACGGCGGTGATGACGGTGCTCACCCGGTCGTCGCTGCTGACGAACCCGTCGAGCAGGCGGCGGCGGTTGAGGCCGTCGAGGACGAGGTCGATGAGCTCGACGACGGCTTCGGCGTCGACGTCGGGGCGCACCACCCCGGCGTCGACGGTGGCGGCGAAGAAGGGCGTGAAGGCGTCGACGATGCGGTGGTTGATGCGCCGCTGGGCGTCGAGGGCGTCGTCGGTGCCCGTGCCGGAGCGGAACGCGGAGAGCACTTGGAGGTCGCGCACCGAGATCAGCTGGCGGATGAGCTCGCGGGCCACGGCGGCGACCGGCGTGCCCAGCGACAGCTCCGCGTCGACCAGCGTGGTGAGCTCCTCGGTCTTCTGCTCGACGACGGCGGCGAGCAGCGATTCCTTCGAGTCGAAGTGGCCGTAGAACATGCCCGCGGACACGCCGGCCTCGGCGACGATCGCCCGGGTGGTGAGCCCCTCGACGCCGTCGCGCTCGGCCACCGCGACGGTGGCGTCGATCAGCCGCTGCCGGGCGGCCGCTCGCTTCGCGTCGGAGATCTTGGGCATCGCTGCTGCTCCTGGCCGGTCCGCGGATGGAAACCGAGCGCTCGTTCTGTTTTCTCGATGTTCGCCGCCCGGGCACCGATCTCCTCTCCGGTGTGGCACATCGCACACCCGGGACGTACCCTGGCGGACGTCACCCCGTGGGCGGAGTCGACACCCGAGGAGTCCTCCGTGCCCACCGACACCCATCGCACCAGCCCGTTCTCCGAGCCCGGTGACCTCTTCGCCTCGATGGCGTTCATGGCCTTCGGTGCCTGCCGGGGCAGCGATCCCGACGTCTTCTTCCCCGACCGGGGCGAGTCCCTCGAGCCGGCCAAGCAGCTCTGCGGGCAGTGCGCGGTGCGCGACGAGTGCCTCGAGTACGCGCTCGACAACGGCGAGCGCTTCGGCGTCTGGGGCGGCACGTCGGAGCGGGAGCGCCGGCGGATCCGCCGCCAGCGCCGCATCGCCGCCGCCTGAGGACGCCCGCTGCGCTTACAGCGCCATGCGGTCGAGGAGCATGTCGACGACCGCCTCTCCGGACTCCCCCTCCTCGGCCCGGACCAGGCGCTGGGCGCTGGCACCGGTGTCGCGGGTGAGCAGCTGGGCGACCAGGCCCTCGACCACGGCGGTGTCGCCGAAGTGCTCGAGCCCGGGTCGGGCGGCGGCCAGCAGGTCGCGGACGACGTCGGCGGCCGGACGGGTGGTCCGCTGCCACGGGTCGACGAGGTCGCGGCGCAGGCCGTGGCGGGCAGCACGCCACATGGCCGACCGGAGGACCTGCTCGTGCGGCACGGCGCCGAGCCCCTCGGGCTCGTGGAGCGCCGTCCAGCAGAGGCCGCGGATGAGCCCGGCCACGGCGACGGCGTCGTCGACGAACAGGAACGTGTCGCACACGCGGAACTCGACGGTGGGGTGGCGCAGCGACGGTCGCACCCACCAGTACAGGTGGGTCTCGTCCTCGATGGCGTCGACGGCCTTCAGCTCGTCGATCAGCTGCTCGAGCTCCTCGGGCGTGGTCACCTCCGGCGGCATCCCGGCCGTGGGCCACCGGGACCAGACCACGGACCGGTAGCTGGCGTAGCCCGTGTCCTCGCCCTGCCAGTACGGCGAGTTCACCGACATGGCGAGGAGCGTGGGGACCCAGGCGCGGGCGGCCTGCAGGATCCTGAACCGCTCCACCGGGTCCTCGATGCCGATGTGCACGTGGCAGCCGCAGATGACGTGCTCGTGGGCCAGGCGGCGGAACCGGCTCGCCATCTTCTCGTAGCGCTCCTCCTCGAGGTCGACGGCGACCTGGCGCCACGACGAGAACGGGTGCGTGGACGTCGCCGCTGCCGCCACGCCGAGGTCCTCGCCCGCCTCGCGGAGCACCTGGCGCATCGACCGCAGGGACGCGCCGACCTCGGCCAGGTCGGTGCACACCGGGGTGTCGACCTCGATCTGGCACAGGTTCAGCTCGGCGCAGACGTGCTCGCCCAGCGAGGAGGCGGCCTCGATGAGCTCGGGACCTCGGGGGGACAGGGCCCGGGTCTCGCGGTCGACGACCAGGAACTCCTCCTCGACGCCGAGGGTGACGGCCGATCCCTCGACGGTCCCCGTGCGGTCGAGGGCGTCACGGGCGACGGCCACCTGCGTGGGCTGCGACGTGTGCTGCATCCCGCTTCCCTGCCCACCACCCCCCTGCCCTCACCCCTGGACATCTCGGACATCCGGGACAGGTCTGCCGTCACCTCACGCTGGGGAGGGGGTCCGGGTGGCCCCGGTCATCGGCATCACGAGCCCTCCCGCGCAACGGCAGTCGCCGGTCCTCGGCGTCGAACGGGCGCTGACCACCCTCGACCGCGCCTACGTCGAGGCGGTCGCGGGCGCGGGTGGGGCGAGCGTGGTCCTCGCCGTGCAGGACCCGCACCACGCCGCCGCCGTGGTGGCGCGGATCGACGCTCTGGTTCTGTCCGGCGGAGGTGACGTGGCGCCCGAGCGCTACGGGGCCGAGCGTCACCCGGAGGTGGCCGGCGTGCACGAGGGCCGCGACGCCTGGGAGCTCGCCCTCATCGCCGAGGCCCGGGCCCGGCGGCTCCCGATCCTGGCCATCTGCCGCGGCCTGCAGATCCTGAACGTCGCCCTCGGCGGCACGCTCATCCAGCACCTGCCCGATCACGAGGCCGCAGGCGGCGACCCGCACCTCGTCCCGAGCCGCTTCGACACCGACGCCCACCACGTCACCGTCGTCCCCGGCACCCGCCTGGCGAAGGTGCTCGACCAGGAGCGGGTCGACGTCAACACGCTGCACCACCAGGCGGTCGACCGGATCGCCGACGAGCTCGTGGTCGCGGCCGTCGACCAGCACGGGATCATCGAGGCCGCCGAGCTCGGCACCGAGGCGATCCTCGGCGTGCAGTGGCACCCCGAGCTGATCGTCCACGCCACCCCCCACGACCGGCTCTTCGCCTGGGTCGTGGAGGAGGCGACCGCCCGGGAGGAGCGATGACGACCGGGCACCCCGCGGGCTACGAGGACTGCAACGACTACACGCGGATCATCGTCGACGAGGCCCTCGGCCGGGGCATCGACGTCGTGATCGGCGACCCCGTGCTCGGCGAGCTCGAGCTGCGCCACGGCGACGTCGTGCACCACGCGTTCCAATCCCTCAGCGACCTCACGTCGGCGATCGCGTTCCGGCGCTGCGACGACAAGCTCCTCACCCGTCGGGTCCTCGAGGCCGCTGGGCTCCCGGTCGCCCCTGGCCGGCTCGCCGGCGGCGACGACGCCGATGCGGAGTTCCTCGTCGCCCACGGCACCGTCGTGGTGAAGCCCTGCCGGGGCGAGGGCGGTGCGGGCATCACCGTGGGCGTCACCGATGCCGCCGGTCTCCGCGACGCGATCGCCAGTGCGCGGCAGCACTGCTCCCAGGTCCTGCTCGAAGCCGTCGCCGAGGGTGACGACCTGCGGGTGCTGGTGATCGACGACCAGGTCGTCGCCGCGTCCGTCCGACGGCCCCCGGTGGTCAGGGGTGACGCCAGCCGCTCGATCCGCCAGCTCGTCGAGGACCGCAACCAGGAGCGCACGGCCGACGGCGGGTTCGCCACGCCGCTCGACGACATCACCACCGCCACCGTGCGGGCCGCCGGCCACGACCTCGACGACGTGCTGGCCGACGGGGAGGAGCTGGCGGTGCGCCGCACCGCCAACCTGCACACCGGCGGCACCATCCACGACGTCACCGACCGCCTGCACCCGTCCCTGGGCGTCCTCGCCCGCGCCGCGACGGCAGCGATCGGGCTGCCCGTCGCCGGCGTCGACCTGATGGTCGTCGACCCGTCCTCCGAGGGACCGGTCGTGGTGATCGAGGTCAACGAGCAGCCCGGGCTCGCCAACCACGAGCCGCAGCCCACGGCGCAGCGCTACCTCGACCTGCTCTTCCCCGCCACGGCCTGACGGGCGGGTGGATCAGCCGGTGCCGATGAGGCGCATGGCCTCGAAGCGCGTCGCCTGGCTCGTCTTGAACAGGCCCCGCACGGCGGACGTCACCGTGGACGACCCGGGCTTGCGCACGCCGCGCATCGACATGCACAGGTGCTCGGCCTCGATGACCACGAGCGCGCCTCTCGGTTCGAGGACGCGCTCGAGGGCGTCGGCGATCTGCACCGTGAGGCGCTCCTGGACCTGCGGGCGCTTGGCGTACACGTCGGCCAGGCGGGCCAGCTTCGACAGCCCCGTGATCCGGCCGTCCTCGCCGGGGATGTAGGCGATGTGCGCCTTCCCGATGAAGGGGATGAGGTGGTGCTCGCACGCCGAGTAGATGGGGATGTCCCGCACCATCACCATCTCGTCGTGCTCGGCTTCGAAGGTGGTCTTGAGGTGACGGTCGGGCGAGTCGTGCAGCCCCGAGAAGATCTCGGCGTACATCCGGGCCACGCGGGCCGGCGTGTCGAGCAGGCCGTCGCGGTCGGGGTCCTCCCCCACCGCTTCGAGGATCTCCCGGACCGCCTTGGCGATCCGGTCCTGGTCGATCTCGGGCGCGAGCGGCGGGCGCTCTTCCTCGTCGTCGAAGCTGATCGTGCTCATGGCTCGGAGACGTACCCCGCCGTGGGGTCGGGCCGGAACCGCCACCGCAGCCGCCAGCGTGCACGCTCGGCGGGGGGACGGGCCGGGGCGGCCTCGGCGACCGGCGCGGGCGAGACCTCGACCGCGGTCACCGGGGCCCGCTCGGGCTCGGCGGGCGCCGGCGGCTCCACCGGCGCCGGCGGCGCATCGGCGAGGCCGGACGGGTCCGGGTCGACCCAGGTCCCGATGTCACCGAAGATCTCCAGCAGCTCCTTGTCGCCCAGCGTCTCGTGCTCGAGCATGGCGTCGGCGAGGCGGTCGAGCGTGCCGCGGTAGGTGGTGAGGATCGCCTCGGCGCGGTCGTGGGCGGTGTGGACCAGCGCCCGGACCTCGGCATCGATGGTGGCCGCCACGGAGTCGGAGTAGTTGGCCTCGTGGCCGTACTCCTTGCCGAGGAACACCTCGCCCTGCTTGGCGCCGAGGGCGATGGGCCCGACCGTGTCGCTCATGCCGTAGGTGGTGACCATGGCCCGGGCGATCTCGGTGGCCTTGTCGATGTCGTCGGCGGCGCCGGTGGTGATGTCGCCGAAGACGACCTCCTCCGCCGTGCGACCACCGAGCAGCATCGCCAGCCGGTCGACCAGCTCGGAGCGGGTGTGGGTGTAGCGGTCCTCGGTGGGCAGGGCGAGGGTCCAGCCCAGCGCCCGGCCGCGAGCGACGATCGACACCTTGTGGATCGGGTCGCAGTGCTCGAGCACGTGGCCCACCAGGGCGTGACCGCCCTCGTGGTAGGCGGTGACCCGTCGCTCCTTCTCGGACATGACCCGGGTCTTGCGCTCGGGGCCGGCGAGCACGCGGTCGATGGCGGACTCCACCGTGCGCATGTCGATGACCTCGGCCGACGTGCGGGCCGCCATCAGGGCGGCCTCGTTCATGAGGTTCGCCAGGTCGGCGCCGGTGAAGCCAGGGGTGCGGCGGGCGATGACCATCGCATCGACGTCGTCGTCGAGCGGCTTGCCCTTGGCGTGCACGTCGAGGATCGCCTTGCGGCCCTCGAGGTCGGGGCGGTCGACCACGATCTGGCGGTCGAAGCGCCCGGGCCGCAGCAGGGCGGGGTCGAGGATGTCCGGGCGGTTGGTGGCGGCGATGAGGATGACGCCGGTGTTGGCGTCGAAGCCGTCCATCTCGACGAGCAGCTGGTTCAGCGTCTGCTCCCGCTCGTCGTGGCCACCGCCGAGGCCGGCGCCGCGGTGGCGGCCGACCGCGTCGATCTCGTCGACGAAGATGATGGCCGGCGCGTTGGCCTTGGCCTGCTCGAACAGGTCGCGCACCCGGCTGGCGCCGACGCCGACGAACATCTCGACGAACTCGGAGCCCGAGATCGAGAAGAACGGCACCCCGGCCTCGCCGGCGATCGCCTTCGAGATCAGCGTCTTGCCGGTCCCGGGAGGGCCGTAGAGCAGCACACCTTTGGGGATC
>DASUEE010000255.1:0-9324 GCA_036275235.1 Acidimicrobiales bacterium
GCCCGCGCTGGCTCGCTGGACCGCGCCGCGCTGGATCCCGTTGAGGTTCACGAAGCCGGCGATGGCGTCGCCGGCGCGGACGCAGACCAGGTACTGCTCGTTCTCGACCCGCTCACCCCGGGTCAGCCACTGGCGGAACGCGCCCACGTCTGCGGGCGGGAACGCCCACGGCGCCAGGTGGTCGCTGGCGCGGACGCGTTCGACGAACTCCGGCGCGTCGGCGACCACGGGCTTGCGCAGGTACGACCGCGCCCGCGCCGCGACCGGGCGCTTCACGCCTCGTCCCGCTCGGTCCGTCGGCCGGTCGCGACGCGGCGAGCCCACGCGTAGTCCGGCTTGCCGCTCGCGCTGCGCTGCACGTGCTCGACCACCACCAGCGCCTTCGGCAGCTTGTAGCGGGCGAGGTGCTCGCCGGCGGTCGCCCGCAGGTCCGCGAGGTCGACGTCGTCGGGGGACGTCCCGGCGCGCAGCTCCACCACGGCGACCACCTCGTTGCCCCAGCGCTCGCTCGGGCGCCCCACGACGAGCGCGTCGTACACGGCGGGATGGGCCTTGAGCGCCTGCTCGACCTCCTCGGCGTGCACCTTCTCGCCGCCGGTGTTGATCGTGACCGAGTCGCGGCCGAGCAGCTCGATGGCGCCGTCGGCCCGGCGGCGCGCCCGGTCGCCGGCCACGGCGTGGACGAACCCGCCGACGCGCGGGAACGTCTCGGCGGTCCGCTCCGGGTCGCCGAGGTACCCGAGGGGGACTCGACCCCGCTGGGCGAGCCAGCCGACCTCGTCCTCGCCGGGTTCGAGCTCGCGGCTGCGCCCGGCATCGAGGACGACGGTGGAACCGGAGGGCTGGAACACCCCGCGCTCGACCTCCGCACCTGCGGACGTGGTGGCGAGCCCGTGGCGACCGGTCTCGGACGATCCGAGGATGTCGAGCACCCGCAGGCCGGGGATGGCTTCGACCAGCTCGGCCTTGAGGGTGGGGGAGAGGACGGCGCCGCCCGTCATCAGCGATCGCAGCGCCGACAGGTCCCGCGGGTGGCGGCGCTGCTCGTCGAGCAGTGGCCGGGCGAACGCGTCGCCCACCACGAGCAGCGACCCGACGGCCTCGCGCTCGCAGGTGTCGAGCACGTCGGCCGGGTCGAGGTGGTCCGTGTCGTGCTGGATGACGACCGTGCCCCCGGCGAGGAGGCAGGACAGCGCGTTCCAGTGGGCGGCCCCGTGCATGAACGGCGGCGCCGGGAGGGCGCGCGGGCGGTCGGGTCGGGCGGCGCGCGCGACGAGCTCGTCGCGGCTGCCCTGGATGCCGAGGGCGGTGTGCAGGAAGTCGCCCTGGCGCCACAGCACGCCCTTGGGGTTGCCGGTGGTGCCCCCGGTGTAGACGACGTAGCGGTCGTCGGGTGACCACGGGACGGCGGGGCGGTCCGCGTCGGCTTCCCCGATCAGCTGCTCGTAGGGGACCGATCCGGCCAGCGGCACCGTGCCCGATCCGTCGTCGACCACCACGAGCAGGCGGACCGAGGGCGCGCGCCCGAGCGCATCGCCGAGCACCGGGGCGAACCGGGCGTGGTACACGACGGCGGCGGCCCGGGCGTCGCCGAGCAGGAACGCCAGCTCGTCAGCCGTGTAGCGGTAGTTCACGTTCACCGCGGCCGCCCCGGCCTTCCACGCGCCGAGCATCGCCTCGAGGTACTCGTTGCCGTTCGTGAGCAGCAGGGCGACGTGGTCGTGCGGGCTCTCCCACCCCGGTGCGCCGGGGTCGTGCAGGACGGCACCGCCCACGCCCTCGGAGAGCAGGCCGTTGGCGAACCGGCGCGAGCGGTCGGTGAGCGCGCCCCACGTGATCCGGCGGTCGCGCCACACGATCGCCTCGCGGTCCGGCACCGCCGCGCCGACGGCCTCCTGGAGGTCGGCGATGGCGTGCTCCGGAGGCGAGCCGTCGTCGGGGGTGGTGGCTGCGGGCACGTGCGAGTATGCGTCGATGCCCGCTCCCGCCGCCGAACCCGCTGTCGTGCTCGCCGAGGACGTCCGTCCTGGCATCCGCCTCCTGACCCTCAACCGGCCCGACCGCCTGAACGCCATGTCGCACGAGATGGTGGCCGCGCTGCACGACCGCCTCGACGAGGTGGCCGCCGACCCCGATCTGCGCTGCGTCGTGATCACCGGCGCCGGGCGCGGGTTCTGCGCCGGCCTCGACCTCCACGCCGGCGCCGCGGTGCCCGGCACCGAGGAGCTCGGCCGACCCCAGCGCGGCCTCGCCACCCAGCAGCACATCGCCACGCTCATCCCGCACCTGCGCTCGTTGAAGGTGCCGGTGGTGGCGGCGGTCAACGGGCCGGCTGCGGGCGGCGGGTTCGCCCTCGCGCTCGGGGCCGACGTGCGGGTGTGCTCGACCTCGGCGCGGTTCAACGTCGCCTTCGTGAAGCTCGGCCTGTCCGGGTGCGACATCGGCGTGAGCTGGATGCTGCCCCGCCTCGTCGGCGCCGGCCGGGCCTTCGAGCTGCTGCTCACCGGCCGCCTCATCGACGCCCAGGAGGCCGACGACCTCGGGCTCGTCACCTGCGTCGTCGAGGACGGCGCGGTGGTGGACGCCGCCCTCGACATCGCCGAGCAGATCGCGGCCAACAGCCCCTTCGGGGTCTGGATGACCAAGGAGGTGATGTGGAGCCAGCTCGAGATCCCCAGCCTGCAGGCCGGCATCGACCTGGAGAACCGCACCCAGATCCTGTCCTCCATGACCGAGGACTCCGCCGAGGCGATGCGGGCCTTCGTCGAGAAGCGGACCCCGCAGTTCCGGAACCGCTGAACCCGCACCCCGGAACGGTCAGGTGCGGGGCTTCTCGGTGACCTTCACGGTCTTCATCGTGTCGCCGACGGCGATCGACTTCGCCACGTCCATGCCCTGGGTGACGTAGCCGAACAGGTTGTAGAGCTTGTCCAGCTTGCGGGTGCAGTCGTCGATGGTGATGAAGAACTGGCTGCCGTTGGTGTTGGGACCGGCGTTGGCCATCGCGAACGCGCCCTCGGTGTACTCGCCCTGCACCGGCTCGTCCTCGAACCGGTACCCGGGACCGCCACGGCCGGTGCCCTCGGGGTCGCCGCCCTGGATGACGAACTCGGGCACGACGCGGTGGAAGGTGAGGCCGTCGTAGAAGCCGTCGCGCGCCTTGCTCACGAACTCGTTCACGGTCTTCGGAGCGAGCTGCGGATCGAGGTCGCCCACGATCGTGCCCTTGTCGGTGTCGATGGTGACCTCGTAGACGGTGTCGAGGTCGATCTGCATGTCGTAGGGCTTGGCCATGGGGCGACCCTAGCGAGACGACTTGCCGTCGCCTCCCGGGGCGTCGCGGCCGGCGAGCGACGACACGCCGTCCCAGATCACCTGCGTGAGCAGCTCGGCGAGCGCCACGTGGTCGGCGTCCTCGGTCTCGAGCAGGTGGACCGCCGCGGCCTCGAGCATGCCGATCATCCCCCGGATGAGGATGCGGGCCTGGGGCGTGTCGCCCACGACGGCGGCGATGCGGTCCGTGCGGAACCGGACGGCCTCCCGCACGGCGGGGTGCCTCGACGACGACGCGGACGCCAGCAGCTCCCACGTGTGGCGGTGCTGCTGCGCGAAGCCGAGGTAGGCCTCGACGGCCCGGGCGATCTGCTCGCGGTCGGTGCCGATCGCCTCGAGGGAGGCATCGACGTCCGCCTCGAAGCGCGCGAGCTCGTGTCGGTAGGCGGCGGCGAACAGGCTGCCCCGGTCGCCGAAGTAGGAGTACACGAGGCTCCGGGACACGCCCGCCTCCTCGGCGATGACCTCGAAGGACACGTCGCCGGGATCCGACCGGGCGAAGACCCGCGCCGCGGCCTCCACGATCTGTCGCTTGCGGACCGCGGGGTCGAGCCGCGTCCTCGGTCTGTCGTGTGCGCTGGCCACGGCCCCGATCCCCCTCCGGCCGATCGGCTCACGTGCGGGAACCGACCTCCACCGGTGTGGCTCCCGACGGAGGTGCCTGCTCCCCGACGAGCGGGAAGTGGCAGGCGACGAAGTGGTCGGGCGCGATCTCCCGCACCGTGGGCTCCTCCGTGGTGCAGCGGTCGGCGGCGCGCGGGCAGCGGGTGCGGAACCGGCAGCCCGAGGGGGGATCGAGCGGCGACGGCAGGTCGCCCGGGAGGGCGACGGTGTCGGGCACGACGGTCGGGTCGGGGAGCGGGATCGCCGAGAGCAGCGCCGCGGTGTACGGGTGCGACGGGCGGTGGTAGAGCTCGTCGGGTGAGGCGATCTCGCAGATCTTGCCGAGGTACATCACGGCGACCCGGTCGGACACGTTCTTCACGACGGCGAGGTCGTGGGCGATGAAGACCAGCGTCAGCCCGTAGCGCTCCTTCATGTCCTCGAGCAGGTTCAGGATCTGTGCCTGCACGGAGACGTCGAGGGCCGAGACCGGCTCGTCGCAGATGATGACGTCGGGGTCGAGGACGAGCGCCCGCGCGATGCAGATGCGCTGGCACTGACCGCCGGAGAACTCGTGGCGACGCTTGGTCCGGGCGACGGCCGGGTCGAGCCCGACGTCGTCGAGCACCCGGTCGACCACGGCGTCGGCCTCCTCGCGGCGACCCCAGATGTCGAGCGGTTCGGCCACCACGTCGCCGATGCGGCGCCGGGGGTTGATCGACGAGACGGGGTCCTGGAAGATCATCTGCAGGTCGGGCCGGAGGCGGCGCATCTCGCTGCTCGACAGCGACGTGATGTCCTTGCCGTCGAAGGTCACCGTTCCGCCGGCGACAGGCACCAGGCGCATGATCGCCTTGCCCGTGGTCGACTTGCCGCAACCGGACTCGCCCACGATGCCGAGCGTCTCACCTCGGGCGACGTCGAAGCTGACGCCGCTCACCGCGTGGACCTTGCGGCCCCGGCCAGCCGGGAACTCGACCGTGAGGTCCTCGACGCGCAGGACGATGTCGTCTCGATCGCGCAGGTGCGCAGTGCCTGAACCGGCCATCACCAGCTCCCTTCGTCGAGGTCGGCGCCAGGCGCCGGACCGCCCACCACGACCCCGGTCTCGACCTCGTCGGCCACGGGCACCCGGCCCTCGGCGAGGTTGCGGGCCAGCGCCTCCCGCCCGGCTTCGGTGCCCACCGGGTAGAAGCAGCGGTACACGTGGCCCTCGTCGACGCCCGGGGTGAGTGGCGGCTCCTCCTCGAGGCAGCGCGGCTGCACGTACCGGCACCGCGGGGCGAACTTGCAGCCGGCGGGGGGGTTGATCAGATCCGGTGGGCGGCCCGGGATGGACGCCAGCCGCGTGTGGCTGCGGTGCTCCAGCTTCGGGATCGATTCGAGGAGCGCCTCGGTGTAGGGCATCCGCATGGACGAGAACAGCGTGCGAGCCGACGCCTTCTCGACGATCCGCCCGGCGTACATGACGGCGATGTCGTGGGCCCGTCCGGCGATCACGCCGAGGTCGTGGGTGACGAGGACCATGGCCATGAACCGCTCGCGCTGCTGGGTGTCGAGGAGGTTCAGGATCTGGGCCTGGACGGTGACGTCGAGGGCGGTGGTGGGCTCGTCGGCGAACAGCAGCTTCGGGCCGCAGGCCAGCGCGATGGCGATGACCACGCGCTGGCGCATGCCGCCGGAGAGCTGGTGCGGGTAGTCCCGCAGGCGCTTGTCGGGTTCCGGGATGCCGACGGATCGAAGGAGCGACACGGCCAGCTCGTTGGCCTCGGCCTTGGACATGTCGAGGTGGTAGCGGAGCGACTCGGTGATCTGCGTGCCGATCCGCATGACCGGGTTCAGAGAGGTCATGGGATCCTGGAACACCATGGCCATCTCCGGGCCCCAGACGCTGCGCATCTCGGCCTGGCTGTAGTCCGAGATGTCGTTCCCGCTGTACCGGATCGCACCGGTGCGCTGGACGTTCGACCGGGGGAGCAGACCCATGATCGAGCGGGCCAGCACCGTCTTGCCCGAGCCCGACTCGCCGACGATCCCGAGGGTGCGGCCGCGGGCGAGCTCGAAGGAGACACCGTCGACGGCGCGCACGCGGCCGGCGGGTGTGAGGAAGTGCGTCCGGAGGTCCTCGACCTCGAGCAGTGCGTGGTCCGCGTGGGCGCCGTCTGCCGCGGCGATGATGCGCCGGGCCACTAGAGCGCTCCCTCTCGCACCGTGAACCGCGACTGGAGGACGTCGCCGACGTAGTTCAGGGACAGGATGGTGAGGAACATGGTGCCGGCGGGGAACAGCGCCCAGTGGCCGTGGTTCTCCAGCTCCGCCCGGCCCTCCGAGATGAGCTTCCCCCAGGTCGGCGCGGGCGACGAGACCGAGAGGCCCAGGAAGGCGAGGGCACCCTCGGCGACGATGACCACGGCGATGACCGTGAGGGCGAAGGCAGCCATCGGAGGGATCACGTTGGGCAGGATCTCCTTGACGATGATGCGGGTGCGCTTGGCGCCGAGCGTGTGGGCGGCGAGGACGTACTCGCGCTCGGCCACGGCCAGCGTGGCGCCCCGGGTGATGCGGGCGAGCGGTGCCACGGACAGCAGCGAGAGGGCGAGGATCACCACCGGCAGGTTGGCGTCGCCGCCGGTGACGATGCCGATGAGGGCGAGGGCCAGCACGAGCGCCGGGAAGGCGAGGAACACGTCGAGCACCGCGGAGATGACCCGGTCGACGCGCCCCCGGAAGAATCCGCCCGTCACGCCGACCGCGCCCCCGACGATGAAGCCGGAGATCACGACGCTGAGGCCGATGAACAGCGACGTGCGTCCGCCGTTCACGACCTGGCTGAACACGTCGTCGCCGTTCTTGTTCACGCCGAAGGGGTGATCGGCGGACGGGCCGGCCAACGTCTCCACGGAGAAGTCGGGAAACGCCCCGGGCTCGTCGATGAACGGGAGGTACGGCGCGAGGATCGACAGGCCGCAGATCACCACCAGCCACAGGGCCGAGAGCCAGAAGCCGGCCCCCCAGCGCTTGCGGACGTGCCCACCGGTGTCGTCGGCCGGGGCGTGGGGGAGCACGGCGTTCTCGGCATCGGCATGCTGCAGGTCGAACGTCTCAGGCACTTCTGATCCTCGGGTCGAGTGCGGCGTAGAGGACATCGACGATGAAGTTGATGACCACGAAGGCGAAGGCGATCACGGCGACGACGGCCTGGATGACGAAGATGTCGTCCTGGAAGATCGACCGGACCACGAGCGTTCCCATCCCCGGCATGGCGAAGATCTGCTCGATGATGACGGTTCCGCCGATGAGCGCCCCCGTGCTCAGGCCGACCGTCGTCACCAGCGACAGGCTGGACGGTCGCAGCGCATGACGGAACAGGATCGAGCGGGTCGACAGCCCCTTCGCCTTGGCCATCCCGATGTAGTCCTCCTGCAGCGTGGCGATCATGTCCGTCCGCAGGAGGCGCATGTACACCGCCACCTGCGGGAGGGCGAGGGAGAGCGCCGGGAGGATGTAGCTGTTCAGGTCGAGCGGTGACAGGTCGGAGTCGACGATGCCGGGGAAGATGTCGAGCGTCGAGGCGAACAGGAACACGAGCACGATGGCCAGGACGTAGTTCGGCACCGCGAGGAGCGCGATCGCCGTGGTGGACACCCCCCGGTCGATCCAGGTGTTCGCCCGCCACGCCGCCACGATCCCGGCGGGCACCGCGAGCACCAGAGCCAGCACCTGCGCGTACGCGACGAGGGCGAGCGTGCGGACCAGCGGTTCCTTCATCAGGTCCCAGACCGGCCGACCTCGCACGTAGGACTTCCCGAAGTCGCCGGTGAGGGCGTCGCCGGCCCACTTCACGTAGCGGACCGGCAACGGATCATCGATGTTGAGCCCGTCCTCGACCTCGGACCGACGGGTGTCCGACCCGGCCTCGATCTGGAGGATGGAGTCGACGACGGCCTCGTCACCGTCGGCGAGGAAGGTCAGCGAGTAGACGAAGAACGTCGCCGCCACGAGCACGACGACGAGCTGCACGGCTCGGACGGCGACGAACTTCACCCGGCTCTCCTCGCTTCCCTGTCAGGTCCGCTGCTGGCTCAGCCGCAGCTGCCGTCGTTGCACCAGAGGTTGACCACGCCGTGGGCACCGCCGAAGCCGTTGAACTCGAGCACGTTCGCCCCGCTGGGTGAGGTCCAGGTGTCGATGCCGTCGACGAAGGGCTGCTTGACCCACGCCCAGACCGTCTCGCTGGTCCACAGGTTCCAGACCTGCTCGCCGAAGCGTCGGCTGATGTTCTCGGCCTCCTCCTTGACGACATCCATGTCGGGTGACTCGCGCAGGCGGTCGAGGGAGGCATCGATCTCGTCGTCGCGGATCCGCCCGAAGTTCAGCGCCAGCGCGGGCTCCCCGCCGTCGGGGCAGGTGTCCCGGATGCCGCAGTCGGCGGCCTCGCTGTGCCACCAGTAGCGCTGGCCGTCGGGGTTGTAGCCCCCGTGGTTCCGCCACCCGAACGCTTCGAAGTCGCCGCGGAGCGCCGTGACGATGAACTGGCTCTGCTCGATCTGGGCGATCTCGGTCTCGAAGCCGACCGCATCCCAGAACTGCTTGAGCAGCTCGGCGGTGCCCAGCTGGTACGGGTCCGACGTGGTCGTGTAGCTCATGGGCACCGGCCCGTCGATCCCCTCGTCGGCCTTGTACTCCTCGACGAGCTCGCGAGCCTTCTCCTGGTCGAACTCGGGGTACCCGGTGTCGTCGAGCTGACCGAGCTGGCCAGGTCCGAACGGTCCGTTGGCCGGCTTCCCGACGCCCCCGCCGCGGCGCTCGATGAGGACCTCGAGGTCGAGGGCGTGGGCCAGTGCCCGGCGGATGCGGATGTCCTGGATCGCCGAGTCCGGGTTGGCGTTGTTGAGGAGGATGTAGGCGGCCTCGCCGTACTCGGTGCTCTCCGTCATCTCGATGAGGTCGTTCTCGCGGAGCTGGGCGATCGAGTCCCCGTTGCTGGTGTGCATCATGTCCAGCTCGCCGTTGAGCAGGGCGGTGCGGCGGGCCTGGCTGTCGGCCACCACCCGCATCTCCACGGCGTCGAGGTGCGGGAGGCCCTCGTCGGCACGCCAGTACTCCGGGTTCTTCGTGGCGACGAAGCTGCCTCCGGGCTGGTAGCTCTCGAACACGAACGGGCCGGTACCGACCGGCTGGTCGGGCCGGGCGCTGCCGTCGGTCACCGCTGCCAGCCAGGTGGGGCTTGCGATGTAGCCGACCTGACCGGTGAGGTAGCCGGGGAAGTGGGCCCACGGGCGCTTCGTCTTGACCACTGCGTCCGTGCCGACCACCTCGATGGACGCCACATCGGCGAGGGCCTTCCCGGTGAGGAAGCTGGTGAGGTGGGCGTCCAGGTTGGCCTTG
>DASUEE010000256.1:0-5829 GCA_036275235.1 Acidimicrobiales bacterium
GTGTCGAGCGGCGAGGAGCAGGTCGAGGTGCCCGAGGTCGTCGACTTCACGGAGGAGGACGCCCGGTCGGTGCTCAGCGACGCCGGCTTCCGCGACATCCGCACCGAGGCGGTCTTCGACCCCGAGGTCGAGGCGGGGCGCGTGGTCACGCAGAACCCCGAGGCGGGCGAGAGCGCGCCGCTGTCGGCCACCATCACGCTGTTCGTGTCCCAGGGCGCCGAGGAGCGCTCGGTGCCCGAGCTGGCGGGTCGCACGGCCTCGGAGGCCGAGGCCATCCTGCGCCAGCAGGGCTTCGAGGTCGCCCAGGCGCTCGAGAACTCCGCCGACGTGCCGCAGGGCACCGTGATCCGCACCACCCCCGGCGCCGGCACGGTGCTCGAGGTCGGTGAGACCGTGACGCTCGTCGTGTCGGCGGGCCCCGAGCAGGTGATCGTCCCCAACGTCACCGAGAAGACCGAGCAGACCGCCCAGGAGGAGCTGCAGCTGGCCGGCTTTCGGGTCCAGGTCGTCGAGCAGGCGCTCCCGCCCGGCAGCCCCGACGACGGCCGGGTGCTGGCCCAGGACCCCACCGGCGGCCAGCGGGCGCAGCGGGGCGCCACGGTCACCATCACGGTGGGACGCGCCGAGGACCTGCCGACGTCCACCACCACGACCACCGTCCCCGAGGACGGGTAGCCCGGGCCCCCGATCAGGCGGCGGCGGTGGGCACCCGGTCGAGGAACGTCTGGAGGATGTGGTGACCGGTGCCGGTGAGGATCGACTCCGGGTGGAACTGGACGCCCTCGACGTCGTGCTCCCGGTGGCGCAGCCCCATGATCGTGCGCCGGCCGCCGGCCTCCTCCGTCCACGCCGTGACCTCGAGCTCGTCGGGCACGGTGGCGGGGTCGACCACCAGCGAGTGGTAGCGGGTGGCCTCGAACGGCGACGGCAGCCCGGCGAAGACCCCGGCGCCGTCGTGGTGGATGGCCGAGGTCTTGCCGTGCATGACCTGCGCGGCCCGGACGACGACCCCGCCGTAGACCTCGCCGATGGCCTGGTGGCCGAGGCAGACGCCGAGGATCGGCCGGCGGCCGCTCCACTCCCGGATCACGTCGCAGGAGATTCCGGCGTCGGCCGGGGTGCCCGGACCGGGCGAGATGAGGATGGCGTCGGGGTCGAGCGCCTCGATGCCGGCCAGGTCGATCTCGTCGTTGCGGTGCACGATCGGCTCCGCACCGAGCTCGCCCAGGTACTGGACGAGGTTGAAGACGAACGAGTCGTAGTTGTCGATGACGAGCACCCGGGCGGCCACAGGTGGAAGGCTAGGGCCGACCATGCCGGATGACCCCAGCGCACCAAGGCTCGGCCCCGTCGCCCGGCGCCTCGCCGCGACCCAGCGCGTCCTGTGCGTGGAGGACGAGCCGGACATCGCCGCGTTCCTCCGGGCCTACTTCCGGGCGGCCGGCTACGACCTCGTCCACATCGACCCCACCGACCCCGACGAGGTCCTGGCCGCCCTCGACGAGCATGCCCCGGACTGCGTGCTCCTCGACGTGCGCCTGCGCGGCTTCTCCGGCGTCGAGGCCTACCGGCGCATGCGCTCCGACGAGCGGTGGGCGTTCACCCCCGTGATCATGGTGTCGGCCCACGCCTCGTCCGATCCGTCGTTCCGCAAGCCCACCGGGCTCGATGCGTTCGTGGCCAAGCCGTTCAACACGAACGCGCTGGCCGACCTCGTGCGCGAGCGGATCGACGCCGGCGCCGTCCTCGCCGAGCGGGGCCGAGACACCCGCCGCGAGCTGCTCAGCCAGGACTACCTCACGGCCCGCCTCGCCGACGAGATCGCCGTCGCCGGAAGCGACGGCCACGTGTCCCTCGCCATCGCCCGCCTGCGCTCGCTCCCCGACGTGCTCGTGGAGGTGGGCGCCGACGGACTCGACCACCTCGTGCGCTCCCTCGTCGACCGGGCCCGGTCGCTGCTGCCCGCCGACACCGTGCTCGGCGCCACGAGCCGCGACGAGGTGGCCGTCCTCCTCCCCGGCACCGGGCCACGCGACGCGTACGCCGTGGTGCGCCAGGTGATCGCCGAGGTGCGGGGAGACTTCCACTTCGCCGGCGGAGCCGTCGTGCCGGTCGACGTCGTGGCCGGCCTCGCCGCCTACCCGGACAACGCCGCCGACCCCGACGGCCTGTTCATGGCCGCCGACGCCGCGCTCACCGACGCCGGCGACACCGACGCCCTCGTCCAGCTCGCCCTCTGACCACCCCGTTCTGGGGTACCGATTCCCTCGCATGTGAGGGCATCGGTACCCCAGAACGGTCAGGCGGTGGTGATCTCGATCCGGCGGCCGGTGACGTCGGCGAGGAGGCCGCTGCGCTGCTCGGCGCCGTGGGCCTCGAGGTCCACAGGCGCCTCCCCTGCCGGGTGCAGCTCGATGGTGACGACGTCGTCGTCCCAGCGGACCGAGGTCGACGCGACCCGAGCGCCGTGCGAGCGGTCGAGGCCGATGGCCACCCGCAGCACGGCGGCCAGGCGACGCACCAGCTCGCGGTCGTCGCGTCGCAGCGACTGCCACTCGTCGTGCTTCGCCTTCGGCGTCGACTTGCGGTGGTAGCGGGCGGTCTGGGCGACGATCTCGATCTCGCGGTCGGTGAACCCCGCCAGGTGCTCGCTGTTCCGGATGACGTAGTAACTGTGCTTGTGGTGCCCGGAGTGCGAGATGAACACGCCGACGTTGGCGAGCAGGGCCGCCGCCTCCAGGAGCGGGCGGGCCGCCTGGGCCTCCGCGTCGTCGAGGTCGAGCAGTGGGAGCAGGTCGTCGAAGAGGGCGAGGGCGTGCCGGGCGGTCTCCTTCGAGTGCTCGGGGTGCTCGTCGGTGAGCTCCACGAGGTGGAGCACGGACCGGCGCCGGAGGTCCTGGAGGTGGTGGAGCGTGGCACCCGACCGCCGGCGGGCCTGATCGAGCAGCACCCCCTCGCGCAGCGCGTTCTCGGAGAACACCAGCTCCTCGACGCCGAAGCAGCGCACGAACTGCTCGAGGATGACGGCGCCGCCGAGGAGGATGTCGGCCCGCTTGGGGTCCATGCCGGGAAGCTCGGCGCGCGCCGCCGGGTCGGGTGCCGAGGCGAGCAGCTCGACGACCTCGTGCACCTCGTCGGCGGTGACCCGCTGGCCGTTCAGCGTGCGGCCCCCCGCCTCGCCCCGGGCGGCGAGGGCCATCGACACCACGGTCTCCACGGTCCCCGACGCACCGACCACGACGTCGTGGCCGGCCTCGCGCACCTCGGCGCCGAACGGGGCGAGGATGGTCTCGGCGTGCTGCCGGCAGGCCTCGACGTGCTTCGGCTTCAGGTCGTCGCGGGCGAGGAAGCGCTCGGTGAGGCGGATCGCGCCGAGGCGGAAGCTGCGGCTCGCCAGGACGTCACCGCGCTGGCCGAGCAGGACCTCGGTGGAGCCGCCGCCGATGTCGCACAGCAGGACCCGCTGGTCGAAGATCGGCAGGGCCTGGAGCACACCGAGGTGGATCAGGCGCGCCTCCTCGAAGCCGGAGATGACGTCGACCGACACGCCCGCCTCGTCCCAGGCCCGGTCGAGGAACTCGCGACGGTTGTCCGCCTCGCGCACCGCCGACGTGGCCACCGCCGCCAGCTCCGCGCCGTGGGCTGCGGCGATCCGGCGGCAGCGCTGCAGGGCGGCGAC
This sequence comes from Acidimicrobiales bacterium, assembly GCA_036275235.1. GTDB lineage: Bacteria > Actinomycetota > Acidimicrobiia > Acidimicrobiales > Salinilacustritrichaceae > Salinilacustrithrix. The sequence goes on from DASUEE010000256.1 coordinate 3,680, forward strand.
CCCGCGGTCGATGGCGTCGGGGGCCAGCTCCTTCATGTCGCCCGCCGCGCGGCCGAGCCGGACCATCTCCTTCTCCTTGGCGAGGATCTCCATCCTGCCCTCGCCGCCCACCCGCGCCACCACCATGTGCACGGAGTTCGTGCCGATGTCCACGGCGGCGAGCACGGGGTCGGGCACGGGTCCGTCGGCCTGGTCGCGCACGGCGGTGCACGGTACCCAGGTGCGGGCGCCACCAGGACAGACCGCTAGCGTTGCCCGCCGTGGCACGACAGGACCGCAAGAAGAAGCCCGGCGGACGCACCACCCCGAAGCGGGCCACCGGTGGCCACCACGTGAAGGGCAACCCCGTGAGCGAGGGCCGCAACCCCACCTCGGGTCGCTACACGGCGCCGATCCCCCAGGAGTTCAAGGTCAGCCCCACGTGGGTGCCGGTGCTGATGTTCACCCTGCTCGGCCTGGGCGCCCTGGTCATCTTCCTGAACTACCTCGGGCTGCTCCCCGGCGCCACGGACAACAAGTACCTGCTGCTGGGGCTGGGGCTGGTGCTCGGCGGCATCGTCACGTCCACGCAGTTCCACTGATTGTCCACCGCCCGTCCACAGCTTCCTGTGGACAAGTGCGGGATGCGCCGAGGTTCTCCACAGGTGGTCCATCTGGACCAGGGGAAGTGATCCCCATGCGTGGACAGAATGTGGACATCTCGCGTGTCCGAGGTCACACCGACTGCGCAGACCCCATTTCGCCCTACTCGACCGGGGTGATGAGCACCATGTCCTCCAGGCAGTGCCGGGGAGGATCGGGCATCTCGTCGTTGGCGATGGTCACGCGTGCCTCGGAGCCGCAGATCTCGCAGCGGTACTCCATGCGCACCTTGCGCAGCTCGCCCGGCGGCGGGGGCTCGGGGATCGGCTGGGCCATGCTGCCGAGCACGGCGAACCCGACCTTGAGGATGAGCGCGCCGGCCGCCACCGCGACGACGAGCGAGACGATGCCCACGTCGGAGACCAGCGCACCGATCACCACGATGACGGCACCGATGCCCAGCCATCGCGGGTTCAGCCTGCGCATGGGCCAAGGGTACCGAGGGGTGTGACCGGGGACCCTGCCGACGGCGCGTGCCGGAGGGCACGCTGCGGGCATGAGCGAAGCCATCGCCTCCCTCCCCGTCTCGTCCCTCATCGGCGACGAGCTGATCACCGTCACCGCCCACGCCACGATCGACGCCGTGGCCCGGACGCTCACCGAGGCGGGCATCTCCCTCGTCGCCGTCGGTGAGCCGACGGCCGTGGAGGGCGTGGTCTCCGAGCGCGACATCGTGCGCCTGGTGGCCGAGGGCGGCGACCCCACGACGGTCACCGCCGGCGAGCTCGCCACCCGGGAGCTGGTGTGGTGCCAGGCCGGCTCGAGCGTGCCCGAGGTGGCGAACGAGATGTTCGACCGCTACGTGCGCCACGTGCTCGTGGCGGGCGAGGACGGCTTGGCCGGCATCGTCTCGGCCCGCGACCTGCTCGGCGTCTACGCGGCGGAGGACATCGACTACGACCGCTGAATCTGGCAGCGGAGGCGGAACACCGACAGGCCCGGACGCGCAGCGGCTGCGGAACTCGTGTTCCGCAGCCGCTGCCAGATTCCTCGGGGCGCGAGCGGTCGAGCAGCGTCCTGCCCGACCAACGATCAGCCGAGCCGCTCGATGATGGTGGCGTTGGCCAGGCCGCCGCCCTCGCACATCGTCTGGAGGCCGTAGCGGCCGCCGGTGCGCTCGAGCTCGTTGAGCAGGGTGGCCATGAGCTTGGCGCCCGAGCCGCCGAGCGGGTGGCCGAGGGCGATCGCGCCGCCGTTGACGTTCACCTTGCTCATGTCGGCGCTGTGCTCCTTCTGCCAGGCGCCGACCACGGACGCGAAGGCCTCGTTGACCTCGAACAGGTCGATGTCGTCCATGGTCATGCCGGCCTTGGCGAGCACCTTCTCGGTGGCCGGGATGGGGCCGGTGAGCATGGTGACCGGGTCGACGCCGGCGAGGGCGAAGGTGTGGAAGCGGGCCCGCGGGGTGAGACCGAGCTCGGCGGCCTTCTCCTCCGACATGATCAGCACGGCGGAGGCGCCGTCGCAGATCTGCGAGGAGTTGCCGGCGGTGATCTTGCCGTCGGGGA
>DASUEE010000257.1:0-2803 GCA_036275235.1 Acidimicrobiales bacterium
CGCCCAGGTCGGGCAGGCCGCCGGCGTCGGGATCGGGGTGCTGGTCGGTCATCGGTCCTCCAGGAGCTCGGCGCCGGGGAAGGCGTCGCGCAGGTGCGCGAGCCCGCCGGTGCTGGCGTCGGGTGCATCGGTGAGCTCGTCCAGGTCGACCTCGTCGTCGAGCGGGTCGTCAGCCGGCGCCGACGTGGCCGTGCCGACGTCGGGGCGGGGGGACGTGGCGGCGTCGCCGTCGACCACCAGCTCGAGGGGCACCGGTCGGCCGAAGCGGGCGGTGAGCGCCTCCTGCACCTCGTCGAGCTTCTCGCGGCAGTTCTTCAGGCTGGGCTCGTTCGGGACGGCGAAGCGGGCCGATCGCTCGTCGACGCCGACGACGCGGCCCATCTTGTAGAGGGCCTTCGCCCGGCCGCGGAGGGCACCGAGCACGTCGTCCCAGCCCGCCACCAGCTCCTCCAGCGAGGGGAGCCCGGTGGAGGGGGGCGTGGCCGGCGCCGGTTCGGGCGCCGGCGCCGGGGCGGACGCAGGCACCTCGACGATCGGCGCGACGGGCTCGGCCGGAGTCGCCGGCTCCGGTGCCGCCGGCGGGGTGGCTGCGGCGGCCCGCTTCAGGGCACCGAGCGACGGTCGGGAGCCGGGCTCCGCCGCGGTGTCGGCGGGCTCGGGGGCCGAGGGAGCACTCGCCTCGTGCTGGGCGAGGCGGGCCCGGGCGGCCTGGGGCCCCCGCGGCGCTGCCGACGTGGGCTGGGGTGCCGCGGTGGCCGGCGGGGCGCTGCGAGCGGGCGCCGGCGCGGACGCAGGGCCGGCGGCCGGGGGCGCGGTCTCGGCGGGCGCCGCCTGCGCCACGGGCGCACCGGAGGCGAGCGCCCGTTCCAGCTGCTCGACGCGTCGGACGAGCGCGTCGAGGTCGCCGGCGGCCTCGGGCCGCGCCACCTGGACCAGCGCGACCTCGAGGGGGATGCGGGGGTCGGGCGCGTGGCGCATCTCCACCACGGACGCGCCGATCGCCTCGAGCGCCCGGGTGAGGGCCGCCGGTCCCAGCGCCTGGCTGACCTCCTGGGCGCGGGCCTGCGCCTGCTCCGTGAGACCGCCGGCCGGGGCGCCCATGGCGACGAGGAAGGCGTGGCGGAGCGACTCGATCAGCTGCTCGGCCAGGACGCGCGGGTCGCGCCCCGCCCGCACCGACGCGTCGACCGCCACCAGGGCGCCGCCGGCGTCGCGCCGCCCGAGGGCGTCGACGAGGTCGGCGACCGACGTGTCGGTGGCGGCCACGCCGCCGGCGGCCGCCACCTGGTCGAGCGCGGAGAGCGTGTCGCGTGCGGAGCCCCGACCGGCCTGCACCACGTGGTCGACGGCGTCGTCGCCCAGGTCGAGGCCGGCGTCGGCGATGACGTGGCGGACGTGGTCGGCGAGGACGTCGGCCGGGAGCAGGTTGAACTCGAAGTGCTGGGTGCGCGACCGGATGGTGGGCAGCACCTTCTCGGACTCGGTGGTGGCGAGCACGAACACGACGTGGTCCGGCGGCTCCTCGAGCGTCTTCAGCAGCGCGTTCGACGCCGCCGTGGAGAGCATGTGGACCTCGTCGAGCACGTACACCTTGCGGTTGCCGCTGGTGCCCATCGACACCCGCCCGAGCAGGTCGCGCATGGCGTCGACGCCGTTGTTCGACGCCGCGTCGAGCTCCTGGAGCCAGTCGACCTGGCGCCCCTCCTCGACCGCCCGGCAGTTGTCGCAGGTGGTGTCGGGCTCGCCGTCGACCGGGTGCTCGCAGTTGAGGACCTTGGCGAGGATGCGCGCCGTGGAGGTCTTGCCGGTGCCGCGGGGACCCGAGAACAGGTAGCCCTGGCCGACGCGGCCCTCGCGCACGGCGTTGCGCAGCGCCCGGGTGACGTGCTCCTGGCCCAGCACCTGCTCGAAGGTCTGCGACCGGTACCGGCGGTAGAGGGACTGGTACGCCATGCGATCGCCGACCCTATCCGCCTGCTCCCAAGGTGACGGCCAGGCGATCTGCGGCGCATCACAGGCCCCGCTGAGAGCTGCTGCCTTCCGGCCCTGACTCGGTTCACGGGCTGCGATCGCACAGGACCCGGCCGCCACCTTCGGAGCAGGCGTTCGGACACTGTATCGTCGTCCGTCCCGAGGAGGGGTGCGAGAGCGGCCGAATCGGCACGATTGGAAATCGTGTGTGGGGAAACTCACCGAGGGTTCGAATCCCTCTCCCTCCGCCGTACGACGTGGGCCACCCCGTCAGGGGTGGCCCGCTCGTCGTGGGGTGCCGACGTCCGGACGGCCCCAGCACCGCCCGACCGAACCGGCTTCGGGGAGATCTTCGACACGGGTGTCAGAGGGTCCTCCCCAGCCGACGCGTGGGCCGATCCGGCCCTGCCGGTCACGATCCGCCCACGGGTCGGTCCCGACGGCCAACGCGTGGGCCGATCCGGCCCTGCCGGTCATGATCCGCCCACGGGTCGCCGGTACGGTCGGCCGACGTGACCGACGAGGAGCTGATGGGCCTGGCCCTCGAGGAGGCCCGGGCCGCCGAGGCGGCCGGCGAGGTGCCGGTCGGGGCGGTCGTGGTGGTCGACGGCGAGGTCGTCGCCCGGGCGCACAACCGTCGGCAGGCCGACGCCGACCCGTCGGCGCACGCCGAGCTGCTCGCGCTGCGGGCCGCGTGCGCGGTCGCCGGGACCTGGCGACTGCCCACCGCCGAGGTCGTCGTCACCCTCGAGCCGTGCCCGATGTGCGCCGGCGCCCTCCTCGCCGCGCGCGTCGCCCGGGTCGTGTTCGGTGCCCCCGACCCGAAGGCCGG
>DASUEE010000258.1:0-7372 GCA_036275235.1 Acidimicrobiales bacterium
CGGCGGGCGAGCTGGGGCTCGGCCAGCGGGTCGCTGCCGAGCAGGCCCTCGATGAAGGGCAGGTCGGAGAAGTAGGACAGGACGGCGCCGAGCCCGCTGATCACCAGCTGCTCGGGGTCGTGGTCGCGGAAGCGGCCGTCCTTCATCTGGGCCTCGAGGTAGCCGACGGCCTGGTCGAACATCGGGCGGAGCGTGGCCCCCAGGTCGACGCCGAAGTGCCCGCCGTCGAGCGCCTCCCGACGGACCAGGCGGACGATGTCGGGGTTCTCGGCGAAGAACTCGAAGCCGGCCGAGAGCACGTGGTCGAACTGCGTCCACCCCTCCCCCGGACCCTCCGTCGCCTCCTCGACCCGCACGAACCACTCGGCGAGGAGCCGCTCGAACACCTCGGTGTAGAGCTCGTCCTTGCTCGCGAAGTGGTGCAGGAGGCTCGCCTTGGCGATGCCCACCGACTTCGCGATGTCGCCCAGCGACGCTCCCGCGTACCCGCGCTCGGCGAACGCCGTGCGGGCGGCGTCGAGGATGGCCTCCCGGGTGGAGCCCGGGTCGCGGTCGGACACGAGGCGGAGGCTACCGGCCGCCTGCCGGCGGATCGGGCGACCGGGGCGGGACCGAGGGCGCCGGTGGGCGCGTGGGTAGCGTCCGGTGCATGGACATCGTCGCCGCGCTCTTCTTCGAGGACCTCGACACGAAGCAGGACTTCGCGGGTGGTCCCACCAAGATCGACCTCGGCGGCATCCACTTCTCCGCGGCCGCCCCGCAGGCGCCGCCGGTCACCATGGCGCCGCACATGGTGGTGCTCGTCCGGTGCGCGCCGGACGAGCGGGGCACCGGTGCGCTCGAGGTGCGCTTCCTGCGCGACGGCGAGCAGATCGCCCGCAACGCCCAACCCCTGCAGGTCGAGCCGGGCAAGTTCGCGTACCGCCTCGTCCGGGCCGAGCTCCCCTTCGACGCGTACGACACGGTGGAGGCGCACTGCAGCATCGATGGCGGTCCGGCCACCGTCGTGCCGTACACGCTCGTCCCCGGGTCGGCCTCGTGACCTTCGCGGCGGCGCTGTCCGAGCACCCCGTGGCCGCCGATGCGGTGGGCGAGGTGCTCGGGGCGATCGTCGAGCAGCGCGGCGTCGAACCGGACCTCGTCGTCGTCTTCGCCAGCGCGGCCCACGTCGAGTTCCTCGGCGAGATCAGCGCGGCCGTGCGCACCGTGCTGCGGCCCGGCACGCTCGTCGGTGCGTCGGCATCCGCCGTGCTCGCCGGCCCGAACGAGGCCGAGGAGGTCCCGGCCCTCGCCGTCTGGGCGGCCTGGGACCTGCCGGTGCGCCCGCTGCGCCTGGCCGCCGGACCGGTCCACGACGACGGCGAGGGCCCGGCGGTGGTGATCGGCGGGATCCCGGTCGACGTGCCCGAGGGCGCGACGCTCCTCGTGCTCGCCGACCCGTTCACGTTCCCGACCGAGGGGTTCCTCGCCCAGCTGGCCGAGGTCCGGCCCGACCTGGCGGTGGCCGGCGGGCTCGCGTCCGCGTCCGCCAGCCGCGGCGGGAACGCGCTGGTGCTCGACGACGCCGTGCACCGCGACGGCGCCGTCGGGGTGGTCCTGCCCCCCACGCGAGCGGTGGTCAGCCAGGGGTGCCGTCCGGTGGGCGAGCCGATGGTGGTCACGCGAGCCGAGGCGTCGCGGGCCGGACACGCCTTCCTCATCGAGCTCGCCGGCAAGCCCGCCCTCGATCAGCTGACCGAGCTGGCGGGAAGCGCGCCCCCCGACGACCGCGCGCTCCTCGCCCGGGGGGTCCAGCTCGGGCTCGCCATCGACGAGCACCGGCTCGACTTCGGCCGGGGCGACTTCCTCGTGCGCAACGTGCTGGGCGCCGACCGCGAGCACGGCGTCCTGGCCGTCGGCGCGCAGGTGCCGGTGGGCACCACCGTGCAGTTCCACGTGCGGGACGCGGAGAGCGCCGACGAGGACCTGCGGGAGCTGCTCGACGGCCTCCACGGCGCCGGGGCGCTGGTCTTCACGTGCAACGGGCGGGGCGAGCGGCTGTTCGGCGTCGAGGACCACGACGCCTCCCTCGTGGCCGAGGCGCTCGACACCAGCGCCGTCGCCGGCATGTTCTGCGCCGGCGAGCTGGGGCCGGTCGGGGGCCGCAGCTTCCTCCACGCCTTCACCGCGTCGGTCCTCGTCTTCCGGGACTAGGGTCGAAAGCCCACCGCATCGGGGCGCCCAGACGGGGGGTGCCCGTCCCCCTCGACCCCCGGGAGTAGCTGTGCGAGACGCGGACCTGGAGAAGCGGGCCATCGACGTGATCCGTGGCCTGGCGATGGACGCGCCGCACAAGGCGAACAGCGGCCACCAGGGCACGGCGATGGCGCTGGCACCGCTCGCCCACGTGCTGTGGACACGGGTCATGCGCTACGACGCCGCCGACCCGGACTGGCCCGACCGAGACCGCTTCGTCCTGTCCGCCGGGCACGCCAGCATCCTCCTGTACTCGATGCTGCACCTCACCGGGCACGGGCTGGAGCTCGAGGACCTGAAGCAGTTCCGCCAGTGGGGTTCGCGCACGCCGGGACACCCCGAGGTGGGCCACACCCGCGGCGTCGAGGTCACCACCGGGCCGCTCGGGCAGGGCTTCGCCAACGCCGTCGGCATGGCCATGGCCGAGCGCTGGCTCGCCGCCCGCTTCGGCGCCGAGCTGTTCGACCACCACACCTTCGTGATCGCCGGCGACGGCGACCTGTCCGAGGGGGTGAGCCACGAAGCCGCGTCGCTCGCGGGGCACCAGGGCCTCGACAAGCTCGTGGTCGTCTACGACGACAACCACATCACCATCGACGGCCCCACGGAGCTGGCGCTCGCCGACGACGCCGCCCTCCGCTTCCGGGGCTACGGCTGGAACGTGGTCGAGCTGGGCGAGGCCGCCGAGGACCTCGACGCGCTCGAGGCCGCGCTGCTCGCGGCGAAGGAGCACACCGGGTCTCCCACGCTCCTCCGGCTGCGGAGCCACATCGCGCATCCCTCGCCCACGCTCACCGACTCGCCCAAGGCCCACGGCCTCGCGTTCGACGACGACACCATCCGCGAAGCGAAGGCCGTCATGGGGCTGCCCGACGAGCCGTTCCACGTGCCCGGCGACGTCCTCTCCTACTACCGCGCCGCGGGCGAGCGGGGCCGCTCCGAGCGCGAAGGCTGGGAGAAGCGCCTCGCCGCGTTCGGGGGCGATCGCGCCGCGCTCGACTGCTGCCTCGACGCCGAGGGCCTCCCGGGCTGGGAGGACGCGCTGCCCACCTTCACGTCCGCTGACTCCCTCGCCACCCGGCAGGCGTCGGGCAAGGTGCTCCAGGCGCTCATCGACAAGGTGCCCGGGCTGGTCGGCGGCGGGGCCGACCTCACGGGCAACACCGGCACCGCCATCGCCGACGCCGGCGTCATGGGCCCCGACGACCCCGGCGGCCGCCAGGTGTTCTTCGGGGTCCGGGAGCACGGCATGGCCGCGATCATGAACGGCATGGCGCTGCACGGCGGGCTGCTGCCGGTGGGCGGCACGTTCCTCGTGTTCTCCGACTACGCCCGGGGCGCCATCCGCCTGTCGGCCCTGTCGGGAGCGAAGGTCATCTACTCCTTCACGCACGACTCGGTCGGCGTGGGCGAGGACGGCCCCACCCACCAGCCGGTCGAGCACGTCGCCGCGCTGCGGGCGATCCCCGGCCTCTCGGTGATCCGTCCGGCCGACGCCAACGAGACCGCCGCCGCGTGGCGGTGCGCCATCGGCGCCGACGGCCCGACCGCGCTGATCCTGTCGCGCCAGTCGCTGCCCACGCTGGAGGGCACGTCCACCCAGGGCGTCCTGCGCGGCGCGTACGTGCTCGTCGACCCGGGCTCGGCCCCCGACCTCGTGCTCGTCGCCACCGGCTCGGAGGTGCACGTCTGCGTCGAGGCGGCCGCCGAGCTCGCCGCCGACGGCACCGCCACGAGCGTCGTCTCGATGCCGTCGTGGAACCTGTTCGAGGCCCAGGACGAGGCGTACCGGTCGTCGGTGCTCCCCGCCGGCGTCCCCACGCTCGCCGTGGAGGCCGGCGTGTCCTTCGGCTGGGAGCGCTACGCCGACGACAGCGTGTCGATCGACACCTTCGGGCACTCGGCTCCGGGCGAGCTGGTGCTCGAGAAGCTCGGCTACACGGCCGAGAACGTCGCCGCTCGGGGTCGGGACCTCCTCGCGCGGTCCTAGGGTTGGAGGCCATGGGCCTCCTCCACGACCTGCACGACAGCGGCGGCCAGTCGCCGTGGCTCGACAACCTGCGCCGGGGGTACCTGCGCTCCGGTGAGCTGCAGGCCTACGTCGACCGCGGCATCCGGGGCATCACCTCGAACCCGTCGATCTTCCAGAAGGCCATCGCCGACAGCGCCGACTACGACGACCAGTTCGGTGAGCTGCTCGGCGGCGGCTCCTCCGTGGAGGATGCGTACTGGCGCATGGTCACCGACGACATCACCGAGGCCGTGACGGTGCTCGCGCCGGTGCACGCCGCCTCCGGGGGTGTCGACGGCTACGTGTCCGTCGAGGTCGATCCCGGCCTGGCCCGCGACACCGAGGGCACCATCGCCGCGGCGCGCGGCCTCCACGAGACGATCGACCGCCCGAACGTGATGGTGAAGATCCCCGCCACCGCCGAGGGCATCCCCGCCATCCGGGCGATGATCTCCGAGGGCCGGTCGATCAACGTCACCCTCATCTTCTCCATCGAGCGCTACGCCGAGGTGATTGAGGCCTACCTGTCGGGCCTCGAGGCCCACGCGGCGGCCGGTGCCGAGGACCTCTCGCATGTGGCCAGCGTCGCCTCGTTCTTCATCTCGCGGGTCGACACCGAGGTGGACAACCGCCTCGGGGCCATCGGCACCGCGGAGGCCCTCGCCCTGCGGGGGAAGGCGGCGGTCGCGCAGGCCCAGCTCGCCTACCAGGAGTTCCTGCAGGTGTTCTCCGGTCCCCGGTGGGAGGCGCTCGCGGCGAAGGGCGCGCGCGTGCAGCGGCCGCTGTGGGCGTCGACCTCGACCAAGAACCCGGACTACCCGGACACGCTCTACGTCGACACCCTGATCGGGCCGGACACCGTGAACACCCTCCCCGAGGCGACGCTCGAGGCGTTCGACGACCACGGCACCGTGGCCCGCACCGTCGACGCCGACCCCGAGGCCGCCCGTGCGGTCCTCGACGCGGTCGCAGCCGCGGGGGTGGACCTCGACGACGTCGCCCGCACCCTCGAGGCCGAGGGCGTCGCGGCGTTCGAGAAGTCCTTCGACGACCTGCTCGGCACCCTCGAAGCGAAGGCATCCGGCTGACGTGCAGGGCGACCTGCGCATCGTCGAGGACGTGCCGGCGGCGTTCTGCGACGCCGTCGCCGATGCCTGGGCGCACGCCGGTGACCGGTTCACGCTGGCGCTCTCCGGCGGCGACACGGCGCGCCGCTGCTACGAGCGGCTCGCCGCGTGGGACGCTTCGCCGCTCGACTGGTCACGGGTCGTGGTGCTGTGGGGCGATGAGCGCTGCGTCGCCCTCGACGACCCCGAGTCCAACCACCGCCTCGCCGTGGAGGCCCTGCTCGGTCGGGTCGAGCCGGCGGCGGTGCACCCCATGCGCTGCGAGGACGCCGACGGCTACGACCGCCTGGTCCGCGAGCTCGGACCGCTCGACCTGGTCCACCTGGGCCTCGGACCGGACGGGCACACCGCCAGCCTGTTCCCGGAGTCACCGGCGCTCGACGCGCCCGAAGACCGCCTCGTGGTCCCCAACGAGGACCCGCTGGGCAACAACCCGCACCCCCGGCTCACCCTGACGTTCGCGGCGATCGCCCAGGCCCGCCACGTGGTCGTCACCGTGGAGGGCGAGGGCAAGCGCGACGCGCTGCGCCGGGTGCGCGCCGGCGACGACGTGCCCGCCGCACGCGCCGACCGTCCAGGTGTCCGGTGGCTCACGGACCCGGAGGCGTCGGCCCCGTAGCGTGGTGGCCGTGCGAGCGCTCGGCCGTCGCCTCGTCGACCTCTCCCCCGAGGAGGACCTGCGCCAGACCGCCCGCGACGTGCGGCTGCGCCTCCTCGTGCGGCTCACGGTGCTCCACGGCGTCGGCGGGCTCGTCGTCTTCACGTTCGTCCAGCTGCGCTATCCGGCCTCGGAGGCGTTCGGCACGCCGTGGCTCAACGACCTGGCGCTCGTCGTGGTGACCGAGGCGGCCCTGGCCCCCCTCGCGTGGGCCTGGGCCGCGTGGCAGTTCCGGCGGGTCGCCGGCTGGGCGCTTGCCGGGCGGACCCCGACCGTGGAGGAGCGGGAGGGGATCCTCGGCGAGCCGTTCCGCCTCGCCGTGCGCCCGATGCTCTTCTGGGTGGTCGCGGCGATCATCATCGGTGCCGGCATCAGCGTGCGCCGGGTGTTCGGCGGGCGCGAGATCATCGACATCGCCCAGATCCTGGTGATGGGCGGGCTGGCCACGTGCGCCCTGTCCTACCTGGTGATCGAGCGCACCTTCCGGCCGCTGTTCGCCTGCGCGCTCGCCAGCGCGCCCATCACGCGGTCCCGCTCGCTCGGTGTGCGCGCCCGCATGCTGCTGGCGTGGGCGGCGTCGTCGGGCGTGCCCCTGCTCGGCCTGGCGCTCACCCCCACCCGCGACGCCGGCGCCTCCGACGCCGCCCTCGTGGCGCTCGGCGTGATCGGCCTCCTGGCCGGCCTGTTCGGCATCTCGGTGGCCGCCGACTCCATCGCCGTCCGCCTCGACGCCATCCGCAGCGCGCTCGGCCGGGTGGGCGCCGGGGACATCTCCCAGGACCTCGAGGTCGACGACGGTGGCGAGGTCGGACAGGTGCAGGCCGGCTTCAACCAGATGGTGGCGGGGCTCCGCGAGCGGCAGCGCCTCGAGGATCTCTTCGGGCGTCACGTCGGCCAGGAGGTGGCGGCGCAGGCGCTCGAGCGGGGCACCGACCTCGGCGGCGAGGCGGCCGAGGCCACCGCGATGTTCGTGGACCTCATCGGCTCCACCGCCATGGCCGAGGTCCTCCCGCCCGGGGAGGTCGTCTCGAGCCTCAACGCGTACTTCGACGCCGTGGTCGGGGCGGTGACCGCCGAGGGCGGCTGGGTCAACAAGTTCCAGGGCGACGGCGCGCTGTGCGTGTTCGGCGTCCCGGCCCACCAGCCCGACCATGCGGCGCGCGCCCTGCGGGCGGCCCGGGCCCTGCGCGAGCGCCTCGTCGAGGTGGCGCGGTTCCACCCCGGCCTCGACGCAGGGATCGGCGTGTCGACCGGCACGGTCGTGGCCGGCAACGTCGGCAGCGAGGAGCGCTTCGAGTACACCGTGATCGGCCGGGCCGTGAACCAGGCCGCCCGCCTCAC
>DASUEE010000259.1:0-4464 GCA_036275235.1 Acidimicrobiales bacterium
TCGCCGCCAGCGCCGCCACCGCCTCGACGGCCACCACGGCCGCGCCGATGCCGTCCTTGTCCCGCACCAGCGAGCCGACCGAGTAGCCGAGCGCCTCCTCGTAGCCGAGGAGGGGGCGGAGGTCGGGGCGGGCCATCGCCGCCCGGGCGAGCCACTTGAACCCGGTGAGCGTCTCGACGAACCCGACGCCGTGGACGGAGGCCATCGCCCCCAGGGCGGAGGACGAGACCACGGTGGTGACGAGCAGGCGGTCGGGCCCCGACGTGTGCCGGAGCAGGTGGTCGGCGAGCAGCAGGCCCAGCTCGTCGCCGGTGAGCACCCGCCAGCCGTCGAGGCCCGCCCGGGGCCCCGGCACCGCGACGGCGAGCCGGTCGGCGTCGGGGTCGTTGGCGATGGCCACGTCGGCGCCCGCCTCGTCGGCGAGCTCCAGGAGCCGGTCCATCGCACCCGGCTCCTCGGGGTTCGGGAACGCGACGGTCGGGAAGTCGGGGTCGGGCGCGGCCTGGGCCTCCACCACCGCCGGGGACGGCAGCCCGGCCCGCTCGAACGCCCGGCGCAGCACGTCCAGGCCGACGCCGTGCAGGGGCGTGTAGGCGACCCGCAGGTCCACCGCCACGTCGGCCACCCGCAGCCCGGCCGCCCCGTCGACGTACGCGTCGATCACGTCGTCGCCGAGCGACGTGATCAGGGGGTCGTCCGGGGCGGCCAGGGGCAACGCGCCGACGCGGTCGATGGCGTCCATGTGGGCGGCGATCTCGACGTCCCACGGCGGCACGATCTGCGCGCCGTCGCCTGCGTAGACCTTGTAGCCGTTGTCGCCCGGTGGGTTGTGGCTGGCGGTGACGACGACCCCGGCCGCTGCTCCGACGTGGCGCACGGCGAAGGCCACGACGGGGGTCGGCACCGGTCCGGGTGCCAGCACCACCGGTCGGCCCGCACCGGCGATGACGGCTGCGGTGTCGGCGGCGAAGGCCGCGGAGCCGTGCCGGGCGTCGCGGCCCACCACCACCGGGCCGGCCCAGCCGTGGTCGTCGAGCCAACGGCACAGCGCGGCGGCGGCCCGCCGCACGACGACGCGGTTCATCCGGTTCGGTCCGGCGCCCACCGCGCCCCGCAGCCCGGCGGTGCCGAACTCGAGCCGCGCGCCGAAGCGCTCGTGCAGCGCGCCGTCGTCGCCGGCGGCCAGGAGCGCGTCCAGCTCCGCGACCGTGTCCGGGTCCGGGTCGTCGGCCTGCCAGGCGACGACGGCGGCCCGGAGGTCCTCGTCCACCGCTAGAGGTGCCGCACCAGGCGGGCGAGCAGCGCGCCCATGGTGTCGGCGGACTCGGCGGCGACGCGCAGGACGTCCTCGTGGTCGAGGGCGTCGCCCAACCCGGCGGCCAGGTTGGTGACGAGCGAGATCGCCAGGACCTCGGCGCCGAGGTGGTGGGCGGCGACCGTCTCGTGCACGGTCGACATGCCCACCAGGTCGGCGCCGAGCACCTGCAGCATGCGGATCTCGGCCGGCGTCTCGTACTGGGGTCCGGGCAGGCCGGCGTACACGCCCTCCGCCAGCCCCGGCTCCAGCTGGTGGACCAGCGCTCGCAGCCGGGTCGAGTAGGCGTCGGTCATGTCGGGGAAGCGAGATCCGACGTCGTCGCCGGGCGGTGGGCCGGTCAGCGGCGACCGGCCGGTGAGGTTGAGGTGGTCGGACACGAGCACCGGCTGTCCGATGGCCAGCCCGGGCGCGAGGCCCCCGGCCGCGTTCGTGAGCACCACCGTGCGACAGCCGCCCAGGACGGCGGTGCGGACCGGGTGCACGACGTCGGCGAGGTCGTGACCCTCGTACGCGTGCACCCGCCCGAGGGCCAGCAGGATCCGGCGGCCGTCCAGCTCCACGGAGCGCAGCTCGCCGCCGTGCCCCTCCACGGCAGGAGCGAGGAAACCGGGCAGCTCCGACGCCGGGAAGGCCACGCTCGGCTCGCCGAGCTGCTCCGCCGCCGGCCGCCAGCCCGATCCGAGGACGACGAAGACGTCGTGCGCGGCCACCCCGGTCCGGGTCGCGAGGGCCTCCGCCGCCGCCGAAGCGCGCTCGTAGGCGTCGGCCGGCGTGCGGGCGCCGCTCATGCCAGCTGGGCGAGCGACACGCCGGGCCGGGCACCGGTGTGCCCGATCACCGCCGAGGCGGCCAGCGACCCGAGCCGGCCGCACTCCGGCAGCGGCAGCCCTTGGGCGAGGCCGTGCAGGACGCCGGCGGCGTACAGGTCGCCGGCGCCGGTGGTGTCGACCACCTCCACCGGCTGGGGCGGCACCTCGACGGTGCCCTCGGACGTGACGAGCAGCGACCCTTCGGGCCCGAGGGTCACGCAGGTGAGCTCGACCTCGTCGCGGGCACGCTCCACCGCGGCGTCGAGGTGCACGTCGTAGAGGGCGCGCAGCTCGGCATCGTTCGCGAACAGCACGTCGACCTGGTCGACGACCAGGTCGCGCCACTCGTCGACGTGGCGCTCCACGCAGAAGGTGTCGGACAGCGTGAGCGCGACCTTGCGGCGGGCGCCGTGGGCGATCTCGGACGCCTTCCGGTAGGCCGCCTTCGCCTCGGCTCGGTCGAACAGGTAGCCCTCGAGGAACGTGTACCGGGCCAGCTCCACCAGCTCGGCGTCGACGTCCTCGGGACCGAAGTGCGCCGACGCGCCGAGGTAGGTGTTCATGGTCCGCTCGGCATCGGGGGTGACCACGATGAGGCAGCGGCCCGTCGGCGGTCCGTCGGTGGCCGGGCTGGCCCGGAACACCACCCCGTTGGACCGCATGTCATGGGCGAAGACGAGGCCGAGCTGGTCGTCGAAGACCTTGCCCAGGTAGGCGGCCCGCCCGCCGAAGGAGGCGACCCCGGCCGCGGTGTTGGCGGCCGAGCCGCCCGACACCTCGATGCCCGGGCCCATGGCCTCGTAGAGGGCGCCGGCCCGGTCGGTCTCGACGAGGGTCATGGCCCCCTTGACGAGGTCGTTTGCCCGGATGAAGTCCTCGGACTCGTGGCTCAGCACGTCGACGAGGGCGTTGCCGATGCCGACCACGTCGAGCGCGGTGCCGTCGTCACGCACGTGGCGCAGGATCTGCTCGGTCGCGTGGGGGGTCACGCAGGGCGACGGTACACGCGGCCGGTACCGTTGCCCGGTGCCCTCCGACGACGCGAACGCGCCCGCCGACACCGAGGCCGCCCTGGCCAGCCGCCTCCCCACGGCGGTCCGCCCGACGCACTACGACCTCCGGCTGGCCCCCGACCTCGCCACCCACCGTTTCCGGGGCGAGGCCGCCGTCGACCTCGACGTGCGTGAGGCGACCTCGGCCGTCGTGTGCAACGCGGCCGAGCTCGAGGTGGAGGAGGCGTGGGTGCAGGTCGGCGACCGCCGCATCGACGGCACCGTCGCCCTCGACGCCGCCACCGAGCAGCTGCGGCTGCAGCTCGACGACCGGCTGGAGGCCGGTCCGGCCCGCCTGCACGTGCGCTTCGCCGGCGTGCTCAACGACAAGCTGCGCGGCTTCTACCGCTCGTCCTACACCACCGACGACGGCGCCTCGCACGCCATCGCGGTCACGCAGTTCGAGCCCACCGACGCCCGCCGGGCGTTCCCGTGCTGGGACGAGCCGTCGTTCAAGGCCACCTTCGGGGTGACCCTCGACGTCGCCGACGACCTGCTCGCCGTGTCGAACGGACCGGAGCTGTCGCGCGAGCCGCTCGACGACGGCCGGGTGCGCATCCGCTTCGCCGACACCATGCCGATGTCCACCTACCTGGTGGCCTTCGTGGTCGGGCCGCTCGAGGTCACGGGTCCCGTCGACGTCGACGGCATCCCGCTGCGCATCGTGCACCGTCCGGGCCAGGGCGACCTCGCGGAGTTCGCGCTGGAGGTCGGGGCGTTCTCGCTGCGCTTCTTCGCCGAGTACTACGGCATCGCCTACCCGGGCGACAAGGTCGACATGGTCGCCGTGCCGGACTTCGCGTTCGGCGCGATGGAGAACCTGGGCTGCGTGGTGTACCGGGAGACCCTCCTGCTGGTCGACCCCGCCACCGCCACCCAATCGGAGCTCGTCGCCGTCGTCGACGTCATCGCGCACGAGCTCGCGCACATGTGGTTCGGCGACCTCGTCACGATGCGGTGGTGGAACGGGCTGTGGCTGAACGAGGCGTTCGCGACGTTCATGGAGAACCTCGTGGTGCACGCGTTCCGCGAGGACTGGGACGCCTGGTCGTCGTTCCGCCGGACCTGCTCGTCCGCCTTCGACGTCGACGCGCTCGACAGCACGCGCCCGATCGAGTACCCGGTCCGGTCGCCGAACGACGCGCACGGCATGTTCGACACGCTCACGTACACGAAGGGCGCTGCCGTGCTGCGGATGCTCGAGCAGTACCTCGGGCCGGAGCGGTTCCGCGACGGCATCCGCCGGTACCTGAAGGCGCACGCGCACGGCAACACCGAGACCCAC
>DASUEE010000260.1:0-4728 GCA_036275235.1 Acidimicrobiales bacterium
CGCGCCGTCGGTACGATCCGGCCATCGCGGAGGACCCCCGGAGCGACGAGGAGCTGGTGGCCGCGGCCCAGGGCGGGGACCGGGCGGCGATGGACGCGCTGCTGCGCCGCCACCACCACCGCATCTGGGCGGTGTGCCGCCGCCTGGCCGGCAACGACGCCGACGCGGCCGACGCCACCCAGGAGGCGCTGGTGCTGATCGTGCGCCGCCTCGGGACCTTCGACGGGCGCTCCCGCTTCACGACCTGGGCGCACCGGGTGGCCACGAACGCCTGCCTCGACGAGCTGCGCCGCCGAAGCCGCCGACCGCTGCCCCACCCGGACGACGACGGCCACGACGGAACGGGCGTGGCGGCGGGTCTGGCGTCGTCGGTCGCCGACCGCCTCGACATCGACGCCGCCCTCGCCGAGCTGCCCGAGGAGTTCCGCGTGCCGGTGGTGCTGCGCGACGTCGCCGGGCACGACTACGCCGAGATCGCCGACATCCTGGGGATCCCGCCCGGCACCGTGCGCTCCCGCATCGCCCGGGGCCGGCGGCGCCTGGCCGAGCTCCTCGAACCGGGTACGGACCCGACACCCGGGAACCAGAGCGGGCCGACCGACCGTCCAACCCTGCGACCATGACCGACCCCTCCGACGCCCACCGCGACAGCGACGCCGACGCCGAGGTGGCGAGCGCCCTCCACGACGGCGAGGCCGCCGAGCACGAGCGCGCCGGGGCCGACGATCCAGGGGTCGCCGCAGCCCGGCGACGCCTCGCCGCCGTCTCGGCACGCGTCGCCGACGTGCCCGACGCTCCGGCCGGTCTCGTCGACGACCACGTCGCCGCCGCGCTGGCGGTGTTCGACGACGGCGCGGGGAGCTCCGCCTCCGGGGGGACGGTCGTCCCCCTCGCTCGCCGCCGCTGGTTCGAGCGCCTGCCCCTCGGCGCGGTCGCGGCCGCCGCCGCCGTCGTCGTCCTGGTGGGCGTGCTCGGGCTGGCGCAGGCCGGCGACGACGACGCCGACGACGACACGGCCACGGCGGCGCTGGAGAGCGACGACGCCGTGGAGGACGCAGAGACCTTCGGGACGGACGCCGGCGGCGCCGACGAAGGCATGGCCGGCGACGCGGCCGGCGGGAGCACCGCCCTGGCGGCGGGCGAGCGCGAGGCCTACGGCAGCTACGACGAGCTCGCCGCCGCCCTCGCCGAGCGCGTCCCGGACGCCGACGGCTCGGAGGCGGTCGGCGAGGACACCGCGATCGCCGCGCCCACCGCCGAGGGTGGCGCAGCGGAGGAGACCGAGCGATCGAGCGCGGCGGGGTGCGACGCCGTCCGTGCCGCCGGGCTCGACCCCGCTCGGGTCCAGCTCGTGGTCCCGGTGCTGGTGGAGGACCGGCTCGTCACCGCCGTGGTCCACACCGACGGCGACGAGCGCCGCCTGAGCGTCGTCGACGACGAGACGTGCACGGTCGTCGAGCGTCGCGCCCTGTGACGGCGCCCACCCCGCAGCTCCGCGGGCGGGTCTGCCAGTCGCTGCCGGCCGTCGACGCCCACGGTCGGCGCGGATCGGCGCCGAGGGACGGCGCAGCACACCCGCCGGCGCGGATCCTCGTCGGGGGATCCGACCGGACGCGGCTCAGGTGCGGGTCGCGCTGGGCTGGGCTCGGCCCCACGGCCCCGTGCGCACCGCCGCGCCGAGGGCGGCGAGGCCGGCGCTGAGGTAGGCACCGGACTTCACCGGCTCGACGCCGTTCGCGTCGAGGTGGCCGGCGAGGAGCACGGCGACGCCGGCGATGACGGCGAGGATCCCGGCCATGGTCCACGACCGGTGTCCGCCCACCGACACGACGATCTCGGCGATGACCAGGCCGAGCAGCGGCCCGGCGACGATCGGGAGCGTCTCGTCGAACTCGTACTCGCCGAGGAAGAGGGCGCCGAGCGCGGCGATGGCGGCGCCGAGGGCCATGGCGAGGAGGACGCGGGTGCTGACCACACCCACACCGTAGGAGCGCGCGGGGCCGCGGACGGCGCTCCGGGCACCACATCCGGTCGTCGGGGGGCCTGGGTAGGGTGGCGCCCATGGCCCAGACCTCCCCGGCGTCCGCCGCGCCGCCCGCTCCGGCCGTGGCCGATCAGCAGGACTGGCCGGCCCAGGCCGCCGACGCGATCGTCACCCAGGTCGGCAAGGTGCGCGATCGCACCACCGGCCCGGCCATCAAGTTCTCGGGCTACGTGGTGTTCGGCGCGTTCGCCACGCTGCTCGGCACCGTGGCCTTCCTGCTCTTCCTGATCGGGGCCTTCCGAGCGCTCGACGCCTACCTGCCCGACGCCGTGTTCGGCGACGAGCACACCTGGGCGGCCCACACGATCCTCGGTGCGCTCCTCGTGCTCGGCGGGCTGCTGACCAGCCGCAAGATGAAGGGTGAGCGGGCATGAGCGACGACGTGCGCAACGTGATCATCGTGGGCTCCGGGCCGGCCGGGCTGACCGCGGCCATCTACACCGCCCGGGCCAACCTCGAGCCGCTGGTGATCGAGGGTGAGCCCTCCTCCACCACCGACCAGCCCGGCGGGCAGCTGATGCTCACCACCGAGGTCGAGAACTTCCCCGGCTTCCCCGAGGGGATCATGGGCCCGGAGCTCATGGTCGGCATGCGGGACCAGGCGCTGCGCTTCGGTGCCGACATCCGCACGGAGAAGGTCACCAAGGTCGACCTGTCGTCCCAGCCCTTCGGGGTGTGGGTCGGCGACCCCGAGACCCCTGAGCCCACCTACCGCGGCCGCACGGTCATCGTGTCCACCGGCGCCCAGTCGCTGATGCTCGACCTCCCTCGGGAGCGCGAGCTCATCGGGCACGGCCTGTCCACCTGCGCCACCTGCGACGGCTTCTTCTTCCGCGACCAGGAGCTGGCCGTCATCGGCGGCGGCGACTCCGCGGTGGAGGAGGCCACGTTCCTCACGAAGTTCGCCTCGAAGGTCACGATCATCCACCGACGCGACGAGCTGCGGGCCTCCAAGATCATGCAGGACCGGGCCCGGGCCAACCCGAAGATCGCCTTCCTCTGGGACACCGTGGTCGAGGAGTACCTCTCCGAGGACGGTCCGCTCGGCTCGAAGGTGCGCGGCCTGAAGCTGCGCAACCTCAAGACCGACGAGGTCACCGACATGGCGGTGGGCGGCGTGTTCGTCGCCATCGGGCACCGGCCGAGCACCGACCTGTTCAAGGGCCAGCTCGCCATGGAGGACTCCGGCTACCTCATCACCGGCGCCTCGGGAACCGAGATGGAGACCGCCACCGACGTCGACGGCGTGTTCGCCTGCGGTGACGTCCAGGACCACACCTATCGCCAGGCCATCACCGCCGCCGGCTCCGGCTGCATGGCGGCCATCGACGCCGAGCGCTGGCTCGAGGCCCACCACGTCATCGACCAGCAGCGCACCGAGACCGACTGGTAGCCCACCCGGCCCTGCACGGGAATGCTGCCGGTGCCTGGCGGGTTCACATCCCCGTACCCCCTGACACGAAGGAAGTCCCCATGGCTGCATCCGCCGTCACCGACGCCACGTTCGACGAGGTCATCGGCTCCGCCGACGAGGCCGTGATCGTCGACTTCTGGGCCGAGTGGTGCGGGCCGTGCAAGATGATCGCCCCCATCCTCGACGAGATCGCCGCCGAGCAGGCCGGCAAGGTCAAGGTCGTCAAGCTCAACGTCGACGAGAACCAGCAGACCGCTCGCCGCTTCGACGTCATGTCGATCCCAACGCTCATCGTCTTCAAGGACGGCCAGCCGGCCAAGAAGATGATCGGCGCCAAGGGCAAGGGCGCCCTGCTCGAGGATCTCGCCGAGTTCCTGTAGGTCTCGGCCGCCCGAGCAGATCTTCCACGGCCGACGGCACCCACCGTCGGCCGTGGCGCGTCAGGCCCTCCCCGCCGGTCGGCCGGGCTCGTCCCGGCCCGCGCAGGCGGCCGGCCGCCCGTCGGTGCCGGTGCTCGCCGCGATGGCGGTCTCCGAGGCCACCTCCTCCTCACCGCACCCGGGCAGGGGAAGAGGCGGGTCCTCCGGATCCTCGACGCCCCCGTCCAGGGCGTTGACCACCGTGACCAGGCTTGCGGACGAAGCGCCGAGCTGCGCCTCGGGCAGGGGCAGCGCGGGATCCTCCCGCACCGGAAGGAGCGGGACCTCCACCGAGCCCGACGCCGGTCGACCGTCCTGCCAGCCGGCGTAGGCCACACCACCACGCACCCCGACCCGGATCTGGACGTGGCGCTCGGCCCCCGTCGGGATCGCCGTCTCGAAGCGATGCGACGTCCCGGGACCGGAGCGGTCCGCGCACCGTGCCGGCGCGACCGGGCCGGTGAAGGCGGCCTCGGCCACGCAGATCGTCGTGCTCCGGAAGCCTGCGGGCACCACGACCTCGACCACGAGCCGCTCACCGGTCGTCGTCAGCTCTCGGGCGACGCGGGCCTCCCCCACCGGGGGTCGCCCGTGCAGGACCACGGGGATGCGGACATCGGCCCCGTCGACCACGTCGTGCTCGGACGCGCCGGCGACCGTGCCGCCGAGGATCACCCCCACGCCGACGAGCACGAGGCCGACGACGCCACGGACGAGGACGCGCAGGAGGGTGGACATCGAGGCCTCACAAGGGGCGGAGGGGTGCTGCACGCACTGTTCTCCATCCGGGAGCGCGCCACCTGGCGATCCGCGCCGAATCCGGACGATCCGGCTGCTCCCGCAGGACCGGA
>DASUEE010000261.1:0-4662 GCA_036275235.1 Acidimicrobiales bacterium
CCGTCCCGCATCGCCACGGTGCTCCATGACATCTGCGCCGACCCCTCCCTGCGTCCCGCAGACCGGCCGCTCCCCCACCTCGTCGCCGTGTCCACCTGCTACGTCGCCGGCAACCGCAAGGGCGCAGCCCCCGAGCAGCCGGTGGACGCCAGCGCCTTCTGGTTCCCGGTCGCCTGGCGCGACGAGGTCGCCGCCGCCCGCCGGACCCGCGCCGACGCCGAGGCCGAGTCCCGCACCCCGGCGATGCTCGACCGCTTCCGCAAGAGCGCCCGCAAGGAGCTCGGCGCCGCCGGCACGCCGCTGCTCGCCGCCAAGACCGAGCAGCACCGGGCGTCCTGGGTGGGCGACCAGCTGGTCGAGGCCGGCCGCGCCCGCGCCGCCTCCCTGGGCTGGCCCGACGCCTACGCCTACACGAAGGCCCTCGGCGAGCAGGCCCTGTACGAACACGCCCGGGTCGGGCCCAACCCGCTGCCCTTCTCGATCGTGCGCCCGGCGATCATCGAGTCGTCGTTGGCCGAGCCCAGCCCGGGGTGGATCCGCGGCTTCCGCATGGCCGAGCCGGTGATCATCTCCTACGCCCGCGGCCTGCTGAAGGAGTTCCCCGGCGTCCCCGAGGGGATCATCGACGTCATCCCGGTCGACCTCGTCTGCGGCGCCATCTGCGCGGTGGCCGCCGACGGTCCCGCTCGCAACGACGACGGCTCGCTCGCCGAGCCTCGCATCGTGCAGTCGGCGTCGGGGTCGGCGAACCCGCTGCGGTACCAGCGCCTCGTCGACAACGTGCGGACCTGGTTCACCGCGCACCCGGTCTACGACAGCGACGGCCAGCCCATCGTCGTCCCCGAGTGGAGCTTCCCCGGTCGCGGCCGCGTCCAGGCCCAGCTCGAGCGGGCACGGTCGCTGGTCCAGAAGGCCGAGGACGCGCTCCAGTCGCTGCCCCTGCGCGGGCGCCAGGCCGAGTGGGCGGCCACCCTCGAGTCGAAGCGCGAAGAGGTCGAGCGGGCGCTCACCTACGTCGAGCTCTACGGCGCGTACGCGGAGTGCGAGGCGGTGTACGGCGTCGACAACCTGCTCGCCCTGTGGGAGCGGATGGACGCCGAGAGCCGGGAGGCCTTCGGGCTCGACCCCCGGGTCATCGACTGGGACCGCTACGTGCGCGAGATCCACCTGCCCTCGGTGGTCCAGCACGCCCGGGTGAAGACCACGCCGGGCGCCACCGACCGCGAGTCCCGCAGCGACCGGCTCCGCCGCCAGGTCCTCTCCCCCGACCGCCACGTCGCCGCCTTCGACCTCGAGAACACGATCATCGCCAGCAACGTGGTCGCCTCCTACTCCTGGCTGGCCACCCGCCGGCTCTCGCGCAGCGACCGGCTCCGCTTCGTGGCCCGCACCCTCGCCGAGGCCCCGTCGCTGCTCGCCGCCGACCGACGCGATCGCAGCGACTTCCTCCGCCAGTTCTACCGGCGCTACGAGGGCGCGTCGGTCGAGCAGCTCGAGCAGGACACGGTCGACATGTTCAGCCACCTGCTGCTGACCAAGTCGTTCCCCGCAGCGGTGCGCCGCGTTCGCGAGCACCGGGCGCTCGGCCACCGCACCGTGCTCATCACCGGCGCCCTCGACGTGGCGATCAAGCCGATCATGCCCCTCTTCGACGACGTGATCTGCGCCGAGATGACCGTGGGGCCCGACGGCACGTACACCGGCGAGCTCACCGACGTCCCGCCCACCGGCGAGGCCCGAGCCCAGCTGCTGCTCGACTACTGCGACCAGCACGGCCTCGACGCCGCCGAGTCGGTCGCCTACGCCGATTCCACCAGCGACCTGCCGCTGCTCGAAGCCGCCGGCTTCCCGGTGGCGGTGAACCCCGAGGCCCGCCTGTCGGCGCTCGCCCGAAAGAGAGGCTGGCTGGTCGAGCACTTCGACAAGGCCGAGGGCGGGGCCCACCCGCTGCTCCCCATCGGACCGGCGTGGACCCAGGCCACGGCGAGGGCCCGATGAAGGCGCTGCAGTTCTCCCGCAAGCCGGCCCGCTACGCGGCGGCGATGATCGCCGGCGCGCTGCGTCCCGGCGCCGGCGCCTCGGTCGGACCCCTCCGCTTGCGCGACCTCGACCCTCCCGCCCTGCCCGCCGACGGCTGGGTCGAGCTGCGGCCCCGGCTGTCGGGCATCTGCGGCTCCGACCTGTCGACCATCGACGGCCACTCCTCGCGCTACTTCGAGCCCATCGTCAGCTTCCCGTTCGTGCTCGGCCACGAGGTGGTCGGCGACGTGTCCGCCGAGGGCCACCCGCTCGACGGACGCCGAGCCGTGCTCGTGCCCGTGCTGCACTGCGAGGTCCGGGGCATCGAGCCCCGCTGCCCCGCGTGCGACGCCGGCGACGTGAACCGCTGCGAGCGCATCGCGTTCGGCCACCTCGAACCGGGACTGCAGTCCGGGTTCTGCGAGGGCACCGGCGGCGGCTGGTCGGAGGCGATGGTCGCCCACCCGGCACAGCTGGTGGCGGTGCCCGACGCGCTCTCCGACGAGGCCGCGGTCATGGTCGAGCCCACCGCCTGCGCCGTCCACGCCGCCCACGCAGTCATCGCCGCCCGAGCTGCCGCCGACACCGACGGGGACCCGGTCGTCGTGATCGGCGCCGGCACGCTCGGCCTCCTCACCATCGCCGCGCTGCCGTCGGGCCTGCCGGTCATCACCGCTGCCAAGCACCCGCAGCAGCGCCGCCTGTCCCGCGAGCTCGGCGCCACCACGGTGGTCGAGCCGGGTGAGCTCAACGGCGCCGTCCGCCTGGCGACCCGGTCGATGAAGCTCGGCCCGGACCACGCCAGCGGCCAGCTCACCGGCGGCGCCCGCATCGTCGTCGACTGCGTGGGCAGCGAGGCCTCCCTCGCCCAAGCCCTCGAGGTGGTGGCCCCCGGCGGCACGATCCTCGTGGTCGGCATGCCGTCCACGGTCTCCCTCGACCTCACCGGGCTGTGGCACCGCGAGGTGTCCCTCCGCGGCGTGTACGCGTACCGCCGCGAGGACTTCGACGAGGCACTCGAGCTCGTCGCCTCCGCCGACCTCGGCCGCCTCGTCTCGGCCACCTACCCGCTGTCCCGCTACGAGGACGCCATCGCCCACGCCGCCGAAGCCGGCCGCCGTGGCGCCGTCAAGATCGCGTTCGATCTCCGCAAGACGTCAGAACGGAAGCCCTGAGATGCCTCGTCCCGGACTCGTGCTCGACGTCGACTCGTCGACGCCGCCGATCGTCTTCCACCACGGCGAGGGGTTCACGCTCGAGCGCCTGCCCGCCGGGCGCAGCCGGGTCGTCTACCCGCCCGAGCCGCTCGAGGGCCTCCGCGACGTCGATGCCGCGATCCGCCACGCGCTCGAGGACCCGCTCGGCGACAGCGAGCCGCTGTCGGCGTTGCTGTTCTCGGGCATGAAGCTGACCATCTGCTTCGACGACATCTCCCTGCCGTTGCCGCCGATGAAGAAGCCCGATGTGCGCCAGCGGATCATCGAGGCCGTGCTCGACGCCGCGGCGGCCAAGGGCGTCGACGACGTCGAGATCATCGCCGCCCTCGCCCTCCACCGGCGCATGACCGAGGACGAGCTGCGCCACGCGGTCGGCGATCGCGTGTACGACGCCTTCGCCCCCAGCGGGAGGCTCTACAACCACGACGCCGAGGACCCGGACGGGATGCTCGAGATCGGCACCACCGACCACGGCGAGCTGGTGGAGATCAACAAGCGGGCCGCCACGTCGGACCTCATCGTCTACGTGAACATCAACCTGGTGTCGATGGACGGCGGCTGGAAGTCCACCGCCACCGGCCTGTCCGGCTACCGCTCGCTGCGCCACCACCACAACGTCCACACGATGCAGCACAGCCGCTCGTTCATGGACCGGCACTCCTCCGAGCTGCACCACAGCAACTGGCGCATGGGCAAGGTCCTGCGCGACGGCGGCGTGAAGATCTTCCAGGTCGAGACCACGCTGAACAACGACACCTTCGGCACCGCCGCGCTCGGCACCGCCAGTCCCCTCTCCATGCTGCAGAAGCGCGAGTGGGAGTGGACGGCGAAGGACCGGGCCACGTTCGTGGCCGTCCAGGCCGGGCTGAACCGCATGCCGACCCGGGCCAAGCGGGCGGCGTTCCAGTCGTGGAAGGCGCCCTACGCCGTCACCTCGGTCCAGGCCGGTGAGGTCGAGGCCGTCCACGAGCGCACGCTCGAGCACAACTTCGCCCAGCACCTCGTGCCGGTGGAGGGCCAGACCGACGTGCTCACGATGGGCCTGCCCTACATCTGCCCCTACAACGTCAACTCGGTGATGAACCCGATCCTGGTCATGTGCCTGGGCCTCGGGTACTTCTTCAACATGTACCGGGGGAAGCCGCTGGTGCGCGAGGGCGGGGTGCTGATCATGCGCCACCCCACGCCGTGGGAGTTCCACCCGGTGCACCACCCGAGCTACATCGACTTCTTCGAGCAGGTGCTCGCCGAGACCACGGACCCCACAGAGGTGGAGAAGTACGAGAAGCAGTTCGCCGAGGACGAGTGGTACCGCCACCTGTACCGGACGAGCTACGCGTACCACGGCGTCCACCCCTTCTACATGTGGTACTGGGGCAGCCACGCCCTGCAGCACCTCGGCAAGGTCGTCATCGTGGGCGGCGAC
>DASUEE010000262.1:0-2847 GCA_036275235.1 Acidimicrobiales bacterium
GTTCGTGACCCGCAAGATCACTTACAACGTCGCGCTCATCAAGCACGGCATGGCGAGCGAGCTGCGCCTGGGCAACCTCGACGCCCGCCGCGACTGGGGCTTCGCCGGTGACTACGTCGAGGCCATGTGGCTGATGCTCCAGCAGGACAGCCCGGACGACTACGTCGTGTCGACCGGCGAGACCCACCCGGTACGCGAGTTCTGCGAGCTGGCCTTCGGCCACCTCGACCTCGACTGGGAGCAGTACGTCAAGGTCGACGAGCGCTTCTACCGGCCGGCCGAGGTCGACCTGCTCATCGGCGACTGCGCGAAGGCGCAGCAGAAGCTGGGCTGGAAGCCCAAGACGTCGTTCCCCGAGCTGGTCGCGATGATGGTCGACGCCGACATCGCGCTCCTGAAGGGCGATCTCAAGGGGATCTCGCACTGACGGTCGCCGTCCTCTGCGGCGGGGTCGGTGCCGCCCGGTTCCTCCGCGGGCTGCTGCGGGTCGTCGACCCGGCGGAGGTGACCGTGATCGTCAACGTCGCCGACGACACCGAGCTGCACGGGCTGCACATCAGCCCGGACGTCGACACGGTCATCTACACCCTCGCCGGGGCCATCGACCCCGCCCGCGGATGGGGACTGCGCGACGAGACGTGGCACGCGATGACGATGTTCGAGCGCTACGGCAACCCGTCGTGGTTCAACCTGGGCGACAAGGACCTGGCGACGCACATCGTCCGCACCGAGCGCCTCCGGGCGGGCAGCCCGCTGTCGCAGGTGACCGGCGAGCTGGCCCGGGCGTGGGACCTGGCGTGCACGGTCGTCCCGGTCACCGACGATCGGGTCCGCACCGTGGTCGAGACCGCGCACGGCGACCTCGGCTTCCAGGAGTACTTCGTCGGTCGGCGCCACAGCGTCCCGATCACCGGCGTCCGCTTCGAGGGCGCCGCCGACGCGCGGCCGGCCCCCGGCGTGCTCGAGGCGATCGGCGACGCCGACGCGGTCGTCCTCGCCCCGTCGAACCCCATCGTGTCGATCGCCCCGCTGCTCGCCGTCCCGGGCGTGCGCGACGTGCTGGTGCGCCGCCGCCACCGGGTGGTGGCGGTCTCGCCGATCATCGCCGGCGCCGCCCTCAAGGGACCCGCCGACCGCATGCTGGCCGAGCTCGGCCACGAGGCGAGCGTGGTGGGCGTCGCCCGGCTGCACGCAGAGGTCGCGTCGACGCTGGTGGTCGACACCGCCGACGCCGAGCGGTCGGCGGAGGTGGAGGCCGAGGGCGTGGCCTGCGTGGTGACCGAGACCGTGATGCGCGATGCGGAGGCGGCGGCGGCCCTGGCCCGGACCACGCTCGGCGCGGTGCCGGCGCGATGACCGGCGAGCTGCGGATCATCCCGGTGCGGGGCATCGGCGAGATCCGGCCCCGCGACGACCTCGGCGGGATCATCGCCGACGCGTGCGACGCCGACCCCGCCACCGCCCTGCGCGACGGCGACGTGCTCGTGGTCACCCAGAAGGTCGTGTCCAAGGCCGAGGACCGCCTCGAGGCCATCGACCCCGACGACCCGCGCGGCCACAAGGCCATCGTCGAACGGGAGTCCGTCCGGATCCTGCGCCGGCGTGGCGACCTGATCATCGCCGAGACCTCGCACGGCTTCGTGTGCGCGAACGCCGGCGTCGACCTGTCGAACGTCGAGCAGGGCTACGCCGCGCTGCTGCCGGTGGACTCCGACCGCTCCGCCCGCCGCCTCCGCGACGCCATCAGGCACCGTCGGGGCGTCGACGTCGCCGTCATCGTCTCCGACACCTTCGGGCGTCCGTGGCGACGCGGCCTCACCGACGTCGCCATCGGCTGCGCCGGCATCCTCCCCATCGCCGACCTGCGCGGCTCCACCGACAGCCTCGGCCGCGAGCTGCAGGTCACCGAGGTGTGCGTCGTCGACGAGCTGGCCGCGGCTGCCGACCTCGTCTGCGGCAAGGCGTCCGGCGTCCCCGTCGCGCTGTGCCGCGGCGTCGATCCCGCCTGGCTCGGCGACGGTTCCGTCTCCGACCTCATCCGACACCCGACCGAGGACCTGTTCCGGTGACCCACCCCTCCGTGCACGACCCCCGCCCCTGCCTGTCCGTCGTCATGCCCGCGTACAACGAGGAGGCGACGGTGCGCACCGCCATCGACGCCGTGCTCGCCTCGCCCTGGCTCGCCGAGCTCGTCGTGGTCGACGACTGCTCCACGGACCGCACCGCGGAGATCCTCGACTCGCTCGAGGACCCCCGGATCACGGTCCTGCGCCACGGCGTCAACCAGGGCAAGGGCGCCGCGCTGCGCACCGGGTTCACCCACGCCACGGCCGACTACGTCGTGGTGCAGGACGCCGACCTCGAGTACGACCCGGGCGAGTTCGGCAAGCTCCTGGCGCCGCTGCTCGACGGCAACGCCGACGTCGTCTACGGGTCTCGCTTCGCCGGCGGCGAGTCGCACCGGGTCCTCTACTTCTGGCACTCGGTGGGGAACAAGCTGCTCACCCTCGCCTCGAACATGGCGACCAACCTGAACCTCACGGACATGGAGACCTGCTACAAGGTCTTCCGCCGCGACGTCATCCAGTCGATCCGCCTGGAGTCGAACCGCTTCGGCTTCGAGCCGGAAGTGACGGCGAAAGTGGCGCGCAAGGTGAAGGGCCAGTTCAAGTGGCGCGTCTTCGAGGTGCCGATCAGCTATTCCGGACGAACCTACGCCGAAGGGAAGAAGATCGGTTGGCGCGACGGGTTGCGCGCCCTGGTGTGCATCGTGAAGTACTCGCGCCTCGGTGCTCTCGCACGGCGCGTGTCGCCGACCGCGTAGCGTCGGATCGTGCTCGCCGCCTT
>DASUEE010000263.1:0-2697 GCA_036275235.1 Acidimicrobiales bacterium
CGGCCGCCTCCACCAGCAGGTGGCCGGCGCCCGGGAGGATCACCAGCTCCCCGTGGCCGCCGGCGAGGCCGTGGACGACCTCGCTGGCGAAGGGGGGCAGGATCTCGTCGCGGTCGCCGTGGAGGAGCAGCATCGGCGTGCTCGCCAGGCCGTCCGCGTCCTCGCAGCCCGCCGACTGGGTGGCGAGCGTGACGACACCGCCGGCGTGGTCGCCCAGCGCCATGCCCAGCTGCACCGCCACCGCTCCCCCGAACGAGTGCCCCACCGTGACGAAGCGCCGGGCACCCTGTCGCGCCGCCACGTCGGCCACCGCCAGCGCATCGTGCACGCAGCGGCCGAAGTCGTTGGGCGCCCGGTACGACACCCGGAAGGTCGCCACGCCCCGGGCGGCCAGCGCCACCCCGAGGTCGTGGTACAGCCCGTGGGCGGGGCCGAGCAGCCCGCCCATCGCGCCGCCCAGCAGGATCACGGCACGGTCGGCGTCCGTCGGCCCGTGCCACAGGACCGTGAGCAGGCCCTGCATCGTGAACAGCTCGACGTGCCGGAAGCCGTCGGCGACCTCGACCTGCTGGCGGGCGAGCACGCCGAGTCGCTCGTAGGGCCCAGTCGTCGCTTCGTCCATCGCCGCCCCCTCCTGATCGGGCGGAATCGACCGTAGCCTCGTGCTCAAGGGCGAAGCCCCCGGTGACGATGCCCGCGACGGAGACACCGTGGACGGATCGAGCGAGAGCGTGCAGGCGGGAGGCGAGCCCGAGGTCGACCACGTCGCCGCGCCCCTCGTCGACCTGGTCCGGCGCATGCCGCACCTGGTCGGGGTCGCCGACGACGCCGGACGGCTGGTCTGGGTCAACGACGCCGGGCTCCGGTTCCTCGGCGCCGACGGCACCACGCCGTTGACGACCGCCGACCTGTTCGCACCGCAGGTCTTCGACCAGTACTACGCGTCGATCCGCCCGGCCCTCGCCCGCGACGGCGTGTGGACGGGAGAGCTGCCGGTGCGGCGAACCGACGGTCGGACCGGGGTCGTCGACGCCGTCCTGGTCGGCGACGTCGAGCCCTCGGGCGAGGTGCGCTGGCTCGCCTGCCTGGCCGTCGACGTCAGCGAGCAGCACGAGCGGGAGGAGCGCCTGTCCCACCAGGCGTCGCACGACCCGCTCACCGGCCTGCCGAACCGCGCGCTCCTGCACGACCGCCTCACGATCGCGCTCTCGGTGGCCGCTCGCGTGCAGTCACCGGTGGCCGTGATCGCCCTCGACCTCGACGGCTTCAAGGAGGTGAACGACGCGCTCGGCCACGCGGCCGGCGACGAGCTCCTCCAGCAGGTGACGGCCCGGATCCGCCTCGCGGTGCGCGATGCCGACACCGTCGCCCGGCTCGGCGGCGACGAGTTCGTGGTCGTCGTGCACCCACCGGAGGAGCCCACCGCTGCGATCGCGGTGGCCGAGCGGATCCGGGAGCAGATCGGTCTGGTCGACTACGCCCTCGGCGACCGGCGCGTCCGGATCACGGCCAGCATCGGGCTGACCATCGCCGAGCCCGGCACGTCCCCCACGCCCGACGTGCTGCTCGCCGCCGCCGACCGTGGCATGTACCGCGCCAAGCGCAGCGGCGGGAACCGCGTGCGACTGGCCAGCAGCAACGAGCCGGGCGTGGTCGACCACCTCGACCAGGTCGGGGCCGAGCTGGCCAGCTCGCTCGCCGAGGGCCGCTTCGTCGCCGCGTTCGAACCGGTCTTCGACCTCTCCGACGGCTCGCTGTGCGCCGTGCAGTCGCGAGCCCGGTGGGAGCACCCGGTGCAGGGCCGGTTGCCGGCGCGCGACTTCGCCGAGGAGGCGGCGGTGACCGGCTACGCCGACCTGGTCTGGTGGGCGGCCACCCGGCGCGCCCTGCGGTCCGCCGCGGAGGCCGGCTTCGACCTGCCGGTGCACGTCTCGCTGTCGACCTCGCAGCTGCGCGACCAGGACCTCGTCGGGCGCCTGCGCGCGATCCGGGGGCTCGCGCCCGAGATCGAGGTCCACCTCCGGGTCGACGCACACAGCCTGCTCGAGCTCGCCACGATGGGTGGCGAGCTCATGGACACCCTGCTCGAAGAGGGGTTGCAGCTCGTGCTCGCGGGGCACGGCGAGCACAACCTGCCCTCCGCGATCCTCGCCGCCCTCCCGCTGTCGGCGCTCGAGCTCGACAGCGCGCTCGTGGCCTCGCTGCCCGGCCGGGCGAAGGCCATCGAGCTCGCGGCGCAGGTCGCCGGCGCCCTGGACGTCCCCTGCATCGCGCAGGTGGAGCGCGAGCAGGACCTGCCCCTGCTCCGGGCCCTGGGCGTGACGTCGGCCCGGGGTCGGGTGATGGCTCCCGAGTGGGACGCGGGCGCGCTGGCAGCGGTGGCCGCGGAGCGGCGGGCGGCTACTCCGCCCAGGCCTTGACCTTCTCGATGGTGCCGAGGGGGTCGTCGCCCACCGGGGTGATCGACAGGTGCGTGACGCCGGCGGCCTTGTAGGCCTCGATGCGCTCCTTCACCCAGCCCTCGTCGCCGACCATCGCGGTGGACTCGAGGAACTCCCCCGGGACGAGCGCCGCAGCCTCGTCCTTCTTGCCGGACAGGTAGAGGTCCTGGATCTGCTCGGCCTCGGCCTCGTAGCCGTAGCGCCGGAAGATGTTGTTGTAGAAGTTCTTGCCCCGAGCGCCCATGCCGCCCACGTA
>DASUEE010000264.1:0-3417 GCA_036275235.1 Acidimicrobiales bacterium
GGGGGATCGAGGATGCGGCGCTCAGGTGGCGCACTCGGACTCGCCGATCTCCTTCACGTAGGGGCCGGTCTCGCCGTAGTCGACGTAGAACTCCGGGGCGTCCTCGTGGGCCGGGAACACGTCGAGCTCCTTCAGCCCCTCGGCGATGGCCTTGGCGCCGCCGGCGCGGTCCATCCACTGGCGGAAGTCCTCGCCGGCCTGGCGCTCCTCGGCGAAGCGGCGCACGACCCGGACCGCGGCCTCGGGGGCGTTCTTCGCCGGGAGGCGCAGGGCCTTGTCGCCGAAGTGGATCTTCTCCTGGCCGACGTAGCCGCCGAGCAGCATCTGGTAGCCAGGGGCGGAGCGGCCGTTCGCCCGGCGCTCGACGCCGTGGAACCCGATGTCGGAGATGTGGTGCTGGCCGCAGGAGTTGGTGCAGCCGGAGATGTTCGTGCGGATGCCGCCGACCTCGGCCAGGCCGGCCTCGTCGAGCGCCTCGCCGATCGCGTCGGCCAGGCCGCGTGACTGCGTGACCGCGAGGTTGCAGGTGTCGGCGCCCGGGCAGGCGACGACGTCGCGGGCCAGCTCGGCGCCGGGCTCCGCCATGCCGATGGCGGAGAGCCGGTCGAACAGGATCTGCAGCTGGGCCTCGGTGAGGTCGCGGTACACGAGGTTCTGCCGGTTCGTGATGCGGACCTCGGCGTCGAGCTCGCGCTGGATGTTCGCCAGCGCCCGGAACTGCTCGGCCGTGACGTCGCCCAGGCGCGACCACGCGTACGCGGACACCGTGCCCTTGGCGTTGCCCCGGACGACGTTTGCGTCCTCCCAGGCCTCGTAGGCGCCGCGCCGGCGCAGCGTGACCGGGGTGCCCTGGCCCACGGGCGTGGGGGCGGTGCCGGGGGCGACGCCGGCCGGCCCGTCGCCGAGCTTCTCGACCAGCTCCGGCACGCCGCCGGGCCACGAGGAGGAGGCCACGAGGAAGGCGCGCTCCTTGAGGACCCGCGCCTGCAGCTCGTCCCAGCCCATCGTGTCGACGAGCCACTTCATGCGGGCCCGCAGCTTGTTGTCCCGGTAGCCGTGGTTGTTGAAGACGCGCAGGATCGCCTCGATGGTCTCCAGGAGGCGGTGCCGCGGCGTGAACTCCTCGAGGGCCAGGGCGGGGTGCGGGTTGGCGCCGAGACCGCCGGCGACGAACACCCGGAAGCCGGGCTCGACGGTGCCGTCCTCGTGGCGGTGGGTCACGGCGATCACGCCGACGTCGTTGAACATCGCCTGGCCGCAGTCGGTGGCACAGCCGGAGAAGTTGATCTTGAACTTGCGGGGCAGGCGCTGGACCAGCGGGTTGCGCAGGAAGTGCTCGTGCGTCGCCTGGGCCCAGGCCGAGATGTCGAGCACCTCGTGGGGGCAGGCGCCGGCGAGGTGGCAGCCCTGCACGTTGCGGTTCGTGTCGCCGCACGCCTCGCGGGTGGTCATGCCCACCACGGCGAGGTCGCGCATGACGTCGGGGATCCGGTCGAGCTGGATGAAGTGGAACTGCACGTTCTGCCGGGTGGTGATGTGCCCCCAGCCCCGGCTGTACGTGTCGGCGATGTGGGCCATCATGTCCAGCTGCTCGGGGGAGACCTTCCCGTAGGGGATCTTCACCCGCACCATCTGGTTCGTGCCGCCCTGGCGCTG
Organism: Acidimicrobiales bacterium; assembly: GCA_036275235.1. GTDB lineage: Bacteria > Actinomycetota > Acidimicrobiia > Acidimicrobiales > Salinilacustritrichaceae > Salinilacustrithrix. Next base: position 1,657 of record DASUEE010000264.1, read on the forward strand.
ACCGTAGATGCCGTTGGTGAGGCGGAACACCCGGAAGGCGTCCTCGGCGAGGGACCCGTCCTGGTAGGCGGCGAGCATCGTCTCGAACTTGGCGATGTCGGCGGCCTGCTCGGGGTCGAGCACGATCTCGTGGCGCTGCATGGTTCGCTCCGGGAGTGGGGAAACGTGACCGGTCCGGTCAGGTATTGCCTCGGCAGTGTGTCAAACCCGACCGATCAGATCAACATTCCCGTTTGCGCGGATGTTCTCCTGGCTTCGCGCGGTCGCGCTACTCCCGGATGTCGCGGGCGCGGCGCCGGGCGAGCTCGGTGATCCGCACGAGCCGGACCAGGCGCTCCTCGGTGACCGGGTCCACGCCGACGAGCTCGAAGCGCTGCGGCAGGTCGCCGGCGACCTTGCGGCACGCCAGCGTGAGGTCGTCCCCGTCGGGCAGCGCGAGCGTGACCAGCAGCTCGGTGCCCTCCTCGAACGGCGTCCCGTCGACGCGGGCGGCGAACCCGCTCGCCGAGAGGTTCTCCGTGCGACCGCGCCACCCCCGGTCGGAAGGGTGGGCGCGCAGCACGAGCGGCACCACCAGCTCCTCTCGGTACGCCTGGCGCCGCTGCACCACCTGCAGGCGCTCGATCCGGACGGTCACCGAGCCCTCGGCGCGCTCGGACTCGACCCGGCCGTCGGCCACGATCCAGCCCCGCTCCGCGGGCGCGCCGAGCTCGACCTCGTCGCCCACCGCCCACCGCGTGGGCGGCACGTGGCGGCCCCGGAACACGTAGCTGCAGATCACCGTGCCGTCGTGGACGTGGTCGACCACGTAGCGGGCGCCGTGGCCTCGTCCGTCTCGCAGGACGACGACGTCGTCGAGCAGGTCGGCGAGGGTGGGGTCGGGCACCGTCGGACGACGCTACCGACGCCACCCCCCGGGGATCAGCCTCGGAGCAGCTCGGACACCCGGAACGCCAGGTCGAGCGACTGGCGACCGTTCAGCCGCGGGTCGCACATGGTCTCGTACCGGTCGCCCAGGTCGCTGTCGGCGATCTCCTCGGCGCCGCCGAGGCACTCGGTGACGTCGTCGCCCGTCAGCTCGACGTGGATCCCGCCCGGCCACGTGCCAGCCGCCCGGTGGGCGGTGAAGAAGCCGGCGACCTCGCGCACCACGTCCTCGAAGTGCCGGGTCTTCTTGCCCGAGGCCGACGTGAAGGTGTTGCCGTGCATCGGGTCGCAGGCCCACACCACCGGGTGGTCGGCGTCGCGGACGGCCTCGAGGAGCGGCGGCAGCAGGTCGCCGATCTTGTCGGCGCCCATGCGGGAGATCAGCGTGAGGCGACCGGGGACGCGCTCCGGGTTGAGCGCCTCGCAGAGCGCCAGGACCTCGTCCGGGGCCACCGTGGGGCCGACCTTGCAGCCGATGGGGTTGCGGACGCCGCGCAGGAACTCGACGTGGGCGCCGTCGAGCTGGCGGGTGCGCTCGCCGATCCAGAGCATGTGCGCCGAGCAGTCGTACCAGTCGCCGGTGAGGGAGTCCTGGCGGGTGAGGGCCTCCTCGTAGCCGAGCAGCAGCGCCTCGTGGGACGTGAAGAAGTCGACCTCGTGGAGGTTCGGCGTCTCCCGGGTGTCGATGCCGCACGCCCGCATGAACCGCAGGGTGCGCTCGATGTCGTCGGCCAGGCGCTCGTAGCGCTCGCCCTCCCGGGAGGACGCCACGAACTCCTGGTTCCACTGGTGCACCCGGGTCAGGTCGGCGAAGCCGCCCTTCGTGAACGCCCG
>DASUEE010000265.1:0-9558 GCA_036275235.1 Acidimicrobiales bacterium
ATCGACCGCCACCTCCAGCGATCCCGGCCGCTCTTCGAGATCGACGGCCTGGGCGAAGGCCCCCTCCACGAGCGGGTCTCCCGCTTCGTCGAACGGCGCACCCGGCTCTTCGACGCCGTCCGGGTGATCTACCGGGCCTCCCGGGTCCGCGCCGCCAACGACCCCCAGGTGCACCGCGACCTCGTGGCCACCCAGCAGTGGCTGTCCGACCAGACCCAGCAGATGTTCGCCCCCGAGCTGCGGGCGATGGACGAGCCCACCGCCACGGACACCGAGCGGCTGATCGACCTGATCACCCAGTTCGATGCGTTGGAGCACCTCCGCCACCGCTGCGGGCTCGACCGCGACGAGACCGTCGCCCACCTCCAGCGCTCGCTCCACCGGGTGCTCGCCCACGGGTAGCCGCTTTGCCGGGCCCTCGGGGGCCGAGGGTACGGTTCGCCCCGATGCGCAGCCCCAAGGACTTCTTCGCCCCGCTCGCCATCGGTGCCCCGCAGCCGCTCCGGGAGATCCCGTTCCGGCCGTCGCGGAACATCCACTTCTTCCCGCCGCAGAACGAGAAGCTGCGCGGGAAGCTGCCGGACATCATCCCGACGTGCGACGTCGTGCTCGGGAACCTCGAGGACGCCATCCCCGCCTCCGACAAGGAGGCCGCCCGGGCCGGTCTGATCGAGGTCGGCCAGACCATCGACTTCGGGACCACCCAGTTCTGGACGCGGGTCAACAGCCTCGACTCGCCGTGGTTCCTCGACGACATGACGGCCATCGTCCCGGCCATCGGCGAGAAGCTCGACGTCATCATGATCCCCAAGGTCGAAGGCGCCGAGGACATCCACTACGTCGACCGGCTCCTCGCCCAGCTCGAGGCCAAGGCCGGGCTCGAGCGCCCGATCCTGCTCCACGCCATCCTCGAGACCGCCCGAGGCGTGGTGAACATCGAGGAGATCTGCGCCGCCTCGCCCCGCATGCAGGGCCTGTCCCTCGGGCCGGCCGACCTGGCCGCCAACCGCCGCATGAAGACCACGCGGGTCGGCGGTGGCCACCCCGGCTACCTCGTGCGCACCGACCCCACCGGCGACGACCTCGAGGCCGGGCGCACCACCTACCAGCAGGACCTGTGGCACTACACGGTGGCCCGCATGGTCGACGCCTGCGCCGCCAACGGCATCTACGCCTACTACGGCCCCTTCGGCGACATCCGGGACACGGTGGGCTGCGAGGACCAGTTCCGCAACGCCTACCTGCTCGGCTGCGTCGGCGCCTGGTCGCTGCACCCCGTGCAGATCGAGATCGCCAAGCGGGTGTTCTCGCCGCCGGTCGAGGACGTCGAGCACGCCAGGCGCGTCGTCGAGGCCATGGGCGACGGCACCGGTGCCGTCATGCTCGACGGCAAGATGGAGGACGACGCCTCGGTGAAGCAGTGCCTGGTCGTGCTCGACCTCGCCAGGCAGCTCGCCGAGCGCGACCCCGAGCTCGAGGAGGCCTACGGCCTGTGACCGGTTCCCCCGGTGGCGACGCCACCCTGCGTCCCCGCCGCTCCGTCCTCTACATGCCTGGCGCCAACCAGCGGGCGCTCGAGAAGGCCAAGGGCCTCGCAGCCGACGCGCTCATCCTCGACCTCGAGGACGCCGTCGCCCCCGACGCCAAGGCCGAGGCCCGCGAGCGGGTGTGCGCCGCTGCCAGCTCCGGCGAGTACGGCATGCGCGAGCTCGCGATCCGCGCGAACGGCCTCGACACGCAGTGGCACACCGACGACGTCGCCGCCATCGCCGCCGCCGGCCCCGACGCCATCGTCATCCCCAAGATCGGCTCCGTCCACGACGTGCGCGCCATCGAGTCGGCACTCGAGTCCGCCGGCGCGCCGGACCGCACGAAGATCTGGGCGATGGTCGAGACGCCGGTGGCGATGCTGCACGCCGAGGAGATCGCCGGCTGCTCCGAGCGCCTCACCGTGCTGGTCATGGGCACGAACGACCTCGCCAAGGAGCTGCGCGCCCAGCACGTCCCCGGTCGCCAGCCGCTGCTCACCGGCCTCGGCCTGTGCCTCCTCGCCGCCCGGGCCACCGGCAAGGTGATCCTCGACGGCGTCTACAACGACATCTCCGACGCCGAGGGCTTCCTCGCCGAGTGCCGGCAGGGCAAGGAGATGGGCTTCGACGGCAAGACGCTGATCCACCCCAGCCAGCTCGAGCCGTGCAACGAGGTCTTCGCCCCCTCCGAGGACGAGGTCGCGTCGGCCCGGGAGGTCATCGCCGCCTTCGAGGAGGCCGAGCGCGAAGGCCGGGGCGTCGTCACGGTCAACGGCCGGATGATCGAGAACCTGCACGTCGACCAGGCCCGCCAGACGCTGGCGCAGGCCGAGGCGATCGCCAAGCTCCAGGCCGGCTGAGCTACCCGGGCAGGCGCACGCCCACCACGGTGCCGGCGGACGAGGACTCGACCACGACCTCGCCCCCGAGCTCGGCCACCAGGGCCTGGACGAGCGACAGCCCGAGGCCCAGGCCGGCGACCGTGGTGTCGTTGCGCTTCGAGCGCTCGAAGGTCGCCCCGGCCGCCGGCAGCACGTCGTCGGGGAGGCCCGGACCGTGGTCGCGCACCTCGAACCCTGTGGGACCGGCGACCAGCTCGGCATCGCCGGCGTAGGTCAGCGCGTTGTCGACGAGGGCCTCCACCACGTGGGCGAGCAGCTCCCGATCGCTGCGCCACACGAGATCCTCGTCGCAGCAGATCTGCACCCCGTCCGGGTCGGACGTGGAACGCGCGACCTCCTCCAGCAATGGGCGCACGGCGACGGGGTCGCGCGTGGCCAGCACCGTGCCGGCTGCCAGCTGGCTCATCAGGATGAGCTCCTCGATGAGCCGACGCAGGCGCTGCATCGCAGCCTCGCTGCGATCGAGGAGATCGTCCATCTCGGGATCGGCGCCCACCCGCTGGCGGTACACGTGCAGCATCCCGGCCGCGATCGTCAGCGGCGTGCGCAGCTCGTGGCTCACCATGTTGATGAACCGGTGCTTCAGGTCGTCGAGGCGGACCATCTCCTCGATGAACCGGGCGCTCTCGATGGCGCTCGCGGCCTGGGCCGCCAGGCCCTCGAGCAGCACGACGTCGACCTCGTCGAACGCGTCGCGCTGGGGGCTGTCGACCTGCAGCACGCCGATCGTGCGGCCGAGGCAGACGAGCGGCACGGCCAGGTAGCTGACCATCCCGGCGTTGGAACCGAGCCGGCGGATCTCCGGGTCGACGCGGTCGTCGGCGTCGAGGTCGGGGCTCGACACGGTGCGGCCGCCCTCGACCGCCCGTCCGACGAGCCCGGAGCCCACCGGGAGCCGGAGCGCCTGGACCTCCGGCGACACCGGCGGGTCCGATGCCGCGACGCGGATGCCGTCGTGCTCGACGAGGCAGATGCTCCCGCCCCGGAACGCCACGAGCTCGCGCATGGCGAGCAGCACCGTCTTGACGGTGGCGTCGAGGTCGACGGCGGGCCCGAGCTGCCGACTCGTGTCGGCGAGCAGGGACTGGGCCGCGGCGATCCGCTCCAGCCGCTGCTCAGCCGACGCGCGGGCGCGCTCCACGGGCCGCACGGTACTGCGTACCCTCGGCGGATGGTCGTGGCCGGAGCCCCATCCCAGGTCGACTTCCACTTCGACGTGATGTGCCCCTTCGCGTACCAGACGTCGCGGTGGATCCGGGCGGTGCGCGAGCAGACCGGCCTGGAGATCTCGTGGCGCTTCTTCTCGCTCGAGGAGATCAACCGCCGGGAGGGCAAGAAGCACCCGTGGGAGCGCGAGTGGTCCTACGGGTGGTCGATGATGCGCATCGGTGCCGTCCTGCGCCGGCGATCGATGGACGACCTCGACCGCTGGTACGAGCGGGCGGGGCGGGCGCTGCACGTGGAGGGCCACAAGCCCCACGATCCGGCCGTCGCCCGCCACCTGCTCGAGGAGCTGGGCCTCGACCCCGGCGTGGTCGACGAGGCCATCGCCGACCCCACCACCCACGACGAGGTGAAGGCCGACCACGACCGCGTCGTCGCCCGGGGCGGCTACGGGGTGCCGACCCTGTTCTTCCCCGACGACACCTGCCTGTTCGGTCCCGTCGTGATCGACCCGCCCACCGAGGGCCACGCCGTCCTGCGCCTCTGGCACGCCGTCATCGCGTGGCTCGAGTTCCCGCACCTGTACGAGCTGCAGCGCCCCAAGACCGAGGCCGACGGCCGCTTCATCGCCCAGACGTTCAAGCCGTACCTCGAGGCCCGCGACTGGGTGAGCATCGACCGCGGCAAGGTCGTCGACCTCGACCGCCTCGCCGCCGACTGAAATCTCGGGGTCAGCGCCGGCGGCGGGCGGGCTGGCATCGGGGGCACCAGCGGGCGCTGCGGCCGCCGACGACCGCTGCGCGGGTGTTCGCTCCGCACGTCGCGCAGGTCGGCCGGGCGTGGACCCGGAGCTGCTCGGCGTAGCCGCCCGGCCGACCCTCGAGGTCGACCCAGCCCTCGTCGGCCAGGGTCACGCCGCCCGCGGCCTGCGAGTCCCGGGCGATGGTCCGGGCGGCGTCGAGGATGCGGTCCCACGCCGACCGTGCGAGCTGGTCGGCGGGGACGACCGGGGAGATCCCGGCCCGGTGGAGCGCCTCGTCGGCGAGGTACGAGCCGACCCCGGCCACCGTTCGCTGCTGGTCGAGCAGCACCGCCTTCACCGCCGCCCGCCGCCGGGCGGCCAGGTCGTGCAGCCGGCTGCCCGTGACCGTCGGGTCGAACAGGTCGTCGGCCCCGGGCGGGCGCCCGCCGGGCAGCGCCCGCAGCTCCCCGAACGTCCGCGGGTCCCGGAAGCGGACCTCCAGCTCCCCCTCCCCCAGGGGATGTTTCGTGCCTGGGTCAGCCGTGGCCTGACCGAGAGACGAAATATCGAGAGGGGCGAGGTGGAGGATCGCGTGGACGTGGCGGTCCGGGTGGGGCGTCCCCGGCTCGGCGACGAGCAGCTGGCCGCTCATGCGCAGGTGGATGCCGAGCGCGATGCCGGTGCCGTCGAGGTCGACGACGATCCACTTGCCGTGCGACCGGACCCCCAGGACGGCGCGGCCGGCGAGTGCGGCGACGGCGGCCGGGTCGGTGTGGCGCACCGTCCGCTCGTGGGTCACCAGGACCGCCAGCAGCGTCCGGCCGCGGGCGACGGCGTCGAGCTGGGTCGCGGCGACGGCGACCTCGGCCGCCTCGGGCATCAGCCCTCGAGGAGCTCTTCGGGCTCGATCAGCTCGCCGGCGGCCGCCAGCGCGCTCGCCAGGCCGACGGCTCGGCCGTAGACCGCGGCGAAGTACGCCTCGGCCGCCTGCTCCTGGCCGGGCAACGGCGGGCGACCCAGTGAACGGGCCACGGCGGAGGGGTCGGTGGTGATCCGGATGTCGTCGCGGGGTTCGGGCAGCGCGGCGGGATCGCCCCAGAACTCGAGGGTGGCCTTCGTGTTCGACCGGCTGCGCCGCTTGCGGTTGCGCCGCTTGCGACCGTCGCCGTTGCCGTTCTGCGCATCGGGGCTCATGCCGCCTCCTCCGCTTCGTCCTCGGTGAGCAGCAGGTCGGGGTCGATGCCGAGCGCGGCCTGGAGCTGCTGGGCGTCGAGGTCGCCGATGCTCGAGGACTTCGGCAGGACGAGGTCGGCGATGCGCCGCTTGCCGGCCACGACCTCCTCGACCCGCTCGTCGACCGTGCCGGGGCACACGAGCCGGTGGGCGATGACCGTGTTCTTCTGCCCGATGCGCCACACGCGGTCGCGCGCCTGGTCCTCGACGGCCGGGTTCCACCACCGGTCGTAGAGCACCACGTGGTTCGCGGCCGTCAGGTTCAGGCCGGTGCCACCGGCCTTCAGCGACAGGACCATGGCGCCCGGGCCGGTCTCGGACTGGAACGTCCGGACCAGCTCGTCGCGGGCCCCTCGGGCCAGGCCGCCGTGGTAGCAGGCGATCGGGAGCCCGTGGCGCTGGCTCAGGTAGGTGGCCAGCTTCTCGCCCCACGTGGCGAAGTGGGTGAAGATCAGCACCCGCTCCCCCGCCTCGAACACCGATTCGACGATCTCGTCGAGACGGGTCAGCTTCCCGGAGCGGCCGTCGAGGGGCTCGCCGGTGGGCTGGTACGCCTCGGGGTGGTTGCAGATCTGCTTGAGCGCCGTGATGGCCGCCAGCACGGCACCCTTCTTGCGGTTGCTGTCCTCCTCGCTGGTCTCGATCACGAGGCGGTCGAGCACGGCCTGGTAGAGCCCGATCTGCTCCTTGGTCATCGCGCAGTGGTCGAGCTCGTCGATGCGGTCGGGCAGCTCCTCGGCGATGGCCGGCTCGGCCTTGGTGCGCCGGAAGACGAGGATGCCGTTCAGGGCCTTCAGCGCGCCTTCGGCGCCGTCCTTGCCCGTGCCGCTCGGCGACAGCTGCGAGATGAACTGCGCCCGACCTCCGACGAGGCCGGGGTTGCACCAGTCGATGATCGCCCAGAGGTCGCCGAGGCCGTTCTCGATGGGCGTGCCCGTGAGCGCGACGCGGCTGCGGGCGTCGAAGCGACGCAGCTGCTGCGCGGTCTCCGACGTCGGGTTCTTGATGGCCTGGGCCTCGTCGAGCACGACCTTGCCCCACTCGATCTGCTCGAGGGCGCCGATGTCGCGGATGGCGGTGCCGTAGGTGGTGATCACGAGGTCGGCGCCGGCGACCATCTTGGCGATGCCCCGCTCGCTCGTGCGGTTCTGGCCGTGGTGCACGACGACGCGCAGCCGCTTCGTGAAGCGGCGGGCCTCGTGCGCCCAGTTCCCCACGACCGCCGGAGGGGCGACGACGAGCGTCGGACCGTGGTCGGAGGTGGCGGCGACGTGGGCGAGCATGGTCGGCGTCTTGCCCAGGCCCATGTCGAGGGCGAGGCAGCCGCCGAGGCCCGCCTGGTCGAGGAAGCGCAGCCACGCGACGGCCTCGGCCTGGTAGTGGCGCAGCTCGCCGTCGAAGCCCTCCGGCGTGGTGGACACCTGCGACTCCGACACCTGCGACGCGCTGCGGAGCAGGTCGGCGGCCCACCCGGCACCGGCGATCTGGATGCCACCGGCCAGCGGCGAGCCCTCCAGGCCCAGGGCCTGGCGGAGCATGTCGGCGCCCGTGAGGCGCGTCTTGTCGGCTCGCTCGGCGAGCGCCGCCGCCGCCTCGCGCAGGTCGGCCTTGTCGAGCTCCACCCAGTGGTCGCCCGACTTCACCAGCGGGCGGGCCTGCGTGGCCAGGGCCCGGATCTCCTCGGCGCTCAGCTCGACGCCGTCGAACACCACCGACCAGCGCACGTTGGCCAGCTGGCGGGCGCCGACGACCGACTCCTGCGCGTCGTCGGCGGTGAGGCGGAGCCCCGGCGCCGGCTTCTTGCGCGACAGCAGCGGCACCTGCACGTCGAACCCGGCGGCGCGCAGCACCTCGCCGGTGCGCGACATCAGCTGGAAGGCCTCCTCCTGGGAGAGGATGACCTCGCCCCGGCGCCGGCCCCCCGGACGGCTGAGCTCCGGGAACAGGCGCTCGACGCGGGCGAGCTGCGCCTTCATCTCACGGGACTTCGTGTTGGAGGCCTGCACCATGGCGACCTCCACCGGCTCGAGCTTCCCGTCGAGGCCCGGCGCCAGCACGGCGCAGTGCCACGCGCCCCCCTGGTCGGGCGGGTCGAGGCGGACCGTCAGGGCCAGCTTCGCCGTGCCCGTGACCGGGGACGCCCACTGGTCGAGCCGGCGCACGAGCTCGGCGCCGGCGCGGGTGGGGGCGTCGAAGGGCTTGCCGTCGAGACGGGCGAGCACGGTCTCGGCCACGTCGGTGCGCGACCGCGGGTCCGGCGGCGGCGCCGGCACCTCGAAGCGCTCGGCCGCCATCTCGCAGATGGTCCCGAGCAGGTCGCCGAGCACCGACTGGGTGAACGCCCGCCCGTCCTGGCGGTTCCCCGTGGCCGCCGCGGCGACGGGCCGGGCCGTGGCGAGCTCGGTGATCGCGTCGGGGTCGATGAGCACCGGCTCCCACTGCACCTCGAAGCTCGAGATGTCCTTGCCGCCGGTGTCGTCCTTGCGCCGGCCCTTGCGCAGGCGGGGCACCATGCGGCCCTGGGCGGCGAGGCGCACCGCCATCGTCGCCACGGAGCCCAGCCACGGCACCGACGCCCCCACGTCGGCCCCCTCGGGCACCCGGCGCATCGACACGAGCCAGCCGAGGGCGGCGCTCAGCGGTGCCCGCAGGCAGTCGGCCTTCGAGCCGTCGGGCAGCTTCAGCGGGCGGTGCTCCTCCCACGGGACCGATCCGCCGCCGACGGCGGCGAGCCGAGCGCGGACTCCTGCGAGGTCGTCGACCGGCGCGTTGTGGCCGGCGGCCCAGGCGATGATCCAGCCGGGCTCCCAGGTGAGCTGCAGCTCGGTGGTGCCGGGCTCGACCGCGGGCTGCGAGGGGACCTGGCGGCCCTTCGGCCGTCGGTTCGCGTCGGGTTCGAGCTCCTCCTCGGTGGGCGGGCCGAGCAGCTCGGTGAGCACCTCGTCGATGCGGTACGCCTCGCGGTCGAAGTCCTCGATGATCGGGAACCGCTCCGGGCCCCGCACGCTGCGCCGCGTCTCCTCGATGACCCGGTCGGCACGGTCGAGGAGCCGGTAGAGCACGCGGACCCAGTCCTGGCGGAAGCGCTCGAGGGTGGCCCGGTCCTCGGCGGACTCGCGGCCGTCGAGGTGCGCCTGCACGATGTCCTCGAAGTGCCGCGGCAGGACTGCGGGCGGCGCCTCCGACGGCAGGGTGGTGCTGGTGATCGTGTTCTCCGTTCGCGATGCGGGCGGCGACGGATCGCTCCCGCCCCCGCCTCCCCGCTGCAGCTGCCAGGTGGCCCCGTGGGGCCCGAGCTGCCGCGCGTGGCGGGCGACCGGTTCCGGCCGTGGCGTTCGGCCGGACCGAGCCGTGCACCGAAGCGGTGGACGACCAGCTCGTCCACCACCATACCCCCACCGGGAGCGATCAGAGGTACTCCGGGAGCACCTCGCCGATCTCCTCGGGGGTGGTCATCGGCGGGAACCGTCGCACGACGGTGCCGTCGCGGCCCACCAGGAACTTCTCGAAGTTCCAGGTGATGTCGCTGGTGTCGGCCTCACCGGGCTGCTCGCGCTTGAGCAGCTGGTAGAGCTCGCACGCCCCCTCGCCGTTGACCTCGATCTTCGAGAACATCGGGAAGTTGGCGTCGTACTTCGAGCGGGCGAACTCGAGGATCTCCTCGTCGGTGCCCGGCTCCTGCTTCCCGAACTGGTTGCACGGGAACGCCAGGACGGTGAAGCCCTGGTCCTCGAACTGCTCCTGGAGCGCACGCAGACCTGCGTACTGGGGCGTCAGCCCTCACTCGCTGGCGACGTTGACGACGAGGCAGACCTTGTCCTGGAAGGTGGAGAAGTCGACCTGCTCGCCCGTGATCGAGCGCATCGAGAGCTCGTGGAACGCAGACATGGCAGCCACCATACGCGGTGCCGTCGCCCGCTCAACGGCGCCGGCCGAGCTCCCGCTCGATCTGGCGGCGCTCCCGCTTCGTCGGGCGCCCGGCCCCCCG
>DASUEE010000266.1:0-3116 GCA_036275235.1 Acidimicrobiales bacterium
GGCGTTCTCGCGGATGCAGCAGGTGTTGAGGACCATCACGTCGGGCTGCTCGCCGTCCGTGGCAGGACGCAGGCCGTCGGCCTCGAGCAGCCCGGCGATGCGCTCGGAGTCGTGCTCGTTCATCTGGCACCCGAAGGTGCGCACGCGGTAGGTCCGGGGCATCGTCACTCCAGGCTAATGGGGCTCGCCCCGCCGCAGACGAGGACTCCGCGTCAGTGGTCGAGCACGCTCACCGGCTCGGTGATGGCGATCAGCTCGTCGGCCGGGCCGACGTTCGTCCGGTCCTCGATGCGCAACCGGATGGCCGTGCGGCGCTCGCCCCCGATGGTGATGTCGGCGAAGGTGGGGATGCAGACGAGGTCGATGCCGCTGGCCGCGACGTAGCCCCGGGCGATGGCCACCGCCTTGATCGCCTGGTTCAGCGCGCCGGCGCCGACCACCTGGACCTCGACGGCCCCGTGCGTCCGCACGACGCCGGCCATGGCGCCGGCGACCGAGTTCGGGTTCGAACGGGTCGAGACCTTGAGCTGTTCCATCGTTGCCCCCACCGGCAGGCGTCGTGACCCCGGTGCCTGCCTACTTCGACGGGCACCGGGGCAGATCCTGCTGCGGGAGGCTCAGTCGTCGAGGGTGATGGGGGCGTCGAGATCGATGCCGTCGTCCTCGAGGGCCACCTCGCCGCCTGGCGTGATGCCGACCTGCTGGAGGATGCGGTCGGAGATCTCGACCATGATCTCGGGGTTCTCGCCGAGGAAGGTCTTGGCGTTCTCCCGGCCCTGGCCGAGCTGCTCGCCCTCGTACGTGTACCAGGCACCCGACTTCTTCACGAGGCCGAGGTCGACGCCGATGTCGAGCAGGGAGCCCTCGCGGGAGATGCCCTTGCCGTACATGATGTCGAACTCCGCCTGGCGGAACGGCGGGGCGACCTTGTTCTTGACCACCTTGACCCGGGTGCGGTTGCCGACGACCTCGGCGCCGTCCTTCAGGGACTCGATGCGGCGGATGTCGAGCCGGACCGAGCTGTAGAACTTCAGCGCCCGGCCGCCCGGCGTGGTCTCCGGGGAGCCGAACATGACGCCGATCTTCTCGCGCAGCTGGTTGATGAAGATGCAGATCGTGTTCGACTTGTTCAGGTTGGCGGTGAGCTTGCGCAGGGCCTGGGACATGAGCCGGGCCTGGAGCCCGACGTGGGTGTCGCCCATCTCACCCTCGATCTCGGCCCGAGGGGTGAGGGCGGCGACGGAGTCGACCACGATCACGTCGATGGCGGCCGAGCGCACGAGCATGTCGGCGATCTCGAGGGCCTGCTCGCCGGTGTCGGGCTGGGAGATGAGCAGCTCGTCGACGTCGACCCCGATGGCCCGGGCGTAGACCGGGTCCATCGCGTGCTCGGCGTCGATGTAGGCGCAGATGCCGCCGTTGCGCTGGGCCTCGGCCACGACGTGCATGGCGAGGGTGGACTTGCCCGAGGACTCCGGGCCGTAGATCTCGGTGACGCGACCGCGAGGCAGGCCGCCGACGCCGAGGGCGAGGTCGAGCGCCAGGGCCCCCGTGGGGATGGTCTCGATGGCCATCGTCCCCTTCTCGCCCATCTTCATCACGGCGCCCTTGCCGAACTGCTTCTCGATCTGCCCGAGGGCCATCTCGAGTGCCTTGTCTCGCTCCATCGTGGGTTCCTTCCGTTCCGTTTCAGATCCGAGGCTGCTCGTGCAGCGAGTGGTGCGGTTGACGCTACGGAGGGGGTCTGACAGGAACCCCCGGGCGAACGACACGAGCGTAACTTCGAACGGGCGTTCGGGCAAGGACCCGAGCGGATCAGCCGCCGAGCAGCCGGTGCCGGAGCGCGTCGAGGAGCGAGATGGCGGCGTACTGGCGGATGCGCTCGCGGTCGCCGGGCAGCTGGATGCGCCGGACGTCGACATCGCCGGCCACGTCACTCCCGAGGAACACCGTGCCCACGGGCTGGCCGTCCTGGGTGTCGGGGCCCGCGACCCCGGTGACGCCGAGGCCGACGTCGGCACCCAGCACCCGGCGTGCGCCGCTCGCCATCGCCGCCGCCGCCTCCTCGGACACCACCGGCCCCTCCGGCACCCCGAGCAGGTCGAACTTCACGTCGGAGGCGTAGGAGACCACCCCGCCACGGAACCAGCGGCTGGCACCGGGCACGGAGACGATCCGAGCCGCGACCAGGCCACCGGTGACGGACTCCGCCAGACCGAGGGTGAGCCCCCGAGCGAGGAGCAGCTCGCCCACGGCGTGCTCCATCGTCTCGTCGTCGACGCCGAACACCAGGTCGCCGAGCACCGCCCGCAGGCCGGCCTCCTCGGCGGTCACCAGCGCGGACGCCTCGGCATCGTCGGCGCCGCGGGCGGTGATCCGCACCCGGATCCCCTCGATCCCCGAGGCGTTGAAGGCGAGCGTCGGCGCCGGCCGGCCCTCGGCGTGGGCGTCGTCGAGGGCCCGCATGCGCTCGTCGAGCCGCTCGGCCAGCCCGGACTCCGACTCGCCCCAGGTGCGCAGGGTGCGGGAGACGATGGTGGCGGTGTCCCCCGCCCGTCGGCGCAGGTCGGGCACCACCGCCCGGGTGACCATCTCCTGCATCTCGTGGGGCACCCCGGGCACGGCGTAGACGACCTTGTCGCCGCCCACCGGGCAGATCAGCCCGGGAGCGGTGCCCCGGGTCTGGGGGATCACCGTGGCGCCGGCGGGCACGTCGGCCTGGCGGAGGTTGTTCTCGGGCATGCGCCGGCCCCGGGTCGCGAACTGCTCCCGGATCACGTCGGCGACCGCGTCGTCCCGTACGAGCGGCACCCCCATCACCTCGGCGATGGCCTCGCGGGTGACGTCGTCCTGCGTGGGGCCGAGGCCCCCGCAGCAGATCACCGCGTCGGCCCGATCGAGCGACTCCCGAAGGGCAGCGACCATGCGGTCGTGGTTGTCGCCGACGCGCACGGACCGCAGGCAGTCGATGCCGGCGAGGGCGAGCTGCTGGCCGATCCAGGCCGAGTTGGAGTCGACGACGGTGCCGAGCAGCAGCTCCGTCCCGATGGCGACGACCTCGCAGCGCATGGCGGCGGACGCTACGGGCTCGGCGGGCTCAGGTCCGATCGCCGGTG
>DASUEE010000267.1:0-7924 GCA_036275235.1 Acidimicrobiales bacterium
CCCCGGCCGGTAGGATCGACCAGCTGTGAACTGCCCGGATCCGACGAGCCCGGCCCCGTCGCTCGAGGAGCGTGCCCGTGTCTGACCAGAGCCCCCCGCCCCCCGGCGACGGCACCACCACCGACGAGGATCGCTTCGACATCGAGCCGATCCAGCTCCAGGACGAGATGGAGAACTCGTTCCTCGAGTACGCGATGTCGGTCATCATGCAGCGGGCCCTGCCCGATGCGCGCGACGGCCTCAAGCCCGTGCACCGCCGGATCCTGTGGGGCATGGAGGACATCGGCGCCCGCCCCGACCGCTCGCACATGAAGTGCGCCCGCGTCACCGGCCACGTGATGGGCCACTTCCACCCCCACGGCGACAGCGCCATCTACGACGCCCTCGTCCGCATGGCCCAGCCGTTCTCGCTGCGGCACCCCCTCGTCGACTTCCACGGCAACTACGGCAGCCCCGACTTCGGCCCCGCCGCCGCCCGCTACACCGAGTGCCGCCTCTCGAACCTGGCGATGCGACTCCTCGACGGCATCAACGAGGAGACCGTCGACTTCAACGACACGTACAGCGGCGAGTTCACCGAGCCGTCCGTGCTCCCCGCCCGGTTCCCGAACCTGCTGGTCAACGGCTCCGAGGGCATCGCCGTGGGCATGGCCACCAAGATCCCGCCCCACAACCTGGGCGAGGTCATCGACGCCACCGTCCACCTGCTCGAGAACCCTCAGGCTCAGGTCGAGGATCTGATGCGCTTCGTCAAGGCGCCCGACTTCCCCACCGGTGCCCTGCTCATGGGCCGCCAGGGCGTGATCGACGCCTACACCACCGGCAAGGGCACGGTGAAGCTCCGGGCCCGGGCCGAGATCGTCGAGGGCAAGCAGCGCGACACCATCGTCGTCAGCGAGATGCCGTACCAGACCTCGATCTCGGCCACGGCCGCCAAGATCAAGGAGCTGGTGAACGACAAGGTCATCGAGGGCATCGCCGACGTCAACGACGCCTCCGCCAAGGGCCAGACCAAGCTCGAGATCACCCTGAAGCGCGACGCCCCCGGGCTGGTCGTCCTCAACAACCTCTACAAGCACACCCCGCTGCAGACCAGCTACTCGATCAACATGGTCGCCCTGGTCGACGGGGTGCCCCGGACCCTCAACCTCCTGCAGGCGCTGCAGTCCTACGTCGGCCACCAGATCGAGGTCATCACCCGCCGGTCCGAGTTCCGGCTGCGCAAGGCCCGCGACCGGGCCCACATCGTCGAAGGCCTGATCAAGGCGCTCGACCTGATCGACGAGATCATCGCCGCCATCCGGGCCTCCGCCGACAAGCAGGCAGCGCGCGAAGCGCTCATGGCGGCCCCGTTCGAGTTCTCCGAGGTCCAGGCCGAGCACATCCTCGACATGCAGCTGTCCCGGCTCACCCGCCTGGGCCGTGAGCAGCTCGACAACGAGCTGGCCGAGCTGCGCGAGACCATCGCCGAGCTCGAGGCGATCCTCGCCGACGACGGCAAGCTCCGCCAGGTCATCAAGGAGGAGCTGGTCGAGATCCGGGGCGCGTACGCCACCGAGCGCCGCTCGGAGATCACCCTCGACCCCGGCGACATCGACATCGAGGACCTCATCGACGACGAGGAGCTCGTCGTCACCTTGTCGCACCGGGGCTACATCAAGACGGTGGAGGCCGACTCGTTCCGCCGCCAGGGCCGGGGGGGCCGGGGGATCGCCGGCACGAAGCTGCGCGACGAGGACTACGTCACCAAGATCCTCACCACCACGGCGCACGCCTACCTGCTGTTCTTCTCGAACCGCGGGCGCGTCTACCGCCTGAAGGCCCACGAGATCCCGAAGAAGGACCGCACCGCCCGGGGCACGGCGATCGTCAACCTGCTGCAGCTCGAGCCCGAAGAGCGCATCCAGGCCATCATCGACACCCGCGACTACGAGACCCAGCGCTACCTGTTCTTCGCCACGAAGCAGGGCCAGGTCAAGAAGACGAAGTTCTCCGAGTACGACTCGTCGCTGCGCACCGGCCTCATCGCCATCAACCTGCGCGACGGCGACGAGCTGGTGCGGGTCATCCCCACCAACGGCGAGTCCGACATCTTCATGGTGTCCAAGCGCGGCATGACGATCCGCTTCAACGAGGCCGAGGTCCGGGCGATGGGCCGCGCCGCCGCCGGCGTGCGGGGCATGAAGCTCAAGGACGACCAGGACGAGGTCGTGTCCTGCGACGTCGCCCGCGACGACACGGCGATCCTCATCGTCACCTCCGCCGGCTACGGCAAGCGCACCCAGCTCGACAAGTTCAACGTGCAGGGCCGGGGCGGCCAGGGCGTGCGGGGCATCAAGATCACCGCCAAGAAGGGCGAGGTCGTCTCGGCGTTCATGGTCGGCATCGAGGACGAGATCTTCGTGATCTCCTCGCAGGGCACCACGATCCGCATGGAGGTGCGCGGCATCTCGTCACAGGGCCGCGACGCCACCGGCGTCAAGGTCATGGACGTCTCCGACGACGTCCAGGTCGCCGCCGTCGCCCCGGTGCTCTTCAGCGAGGACGTCGACTAGCGCGGTAGCGTCCGCCCCCGGGCCTGCACGGTCCGCCTTCCCCCGAGCTCCTGGAGTACCGGAGGAAGCACCGTGCCCGCACCCGAACGTGGCCAGGCCACACCGCTGTGGGCGGTGGTCATCGCCCTCGCCGCCCTGCTGCTCGTCCCCACCGGACTGCTGATCCGGGCCACCGTCGAGCGGACCGAGGCCCGCTCGGCGGCCGACGCCGCAGCCCTGGCCGGCGCCCTGGCCGGCGAGGCCGAGGCACGGGCCGTGGCCGAGGCCAACGGCGCCCGGGTGATCGCCTACGACGAGCAGCACGCCCTCGTGGAGGTCACCGTCGTGGTGGGAGGGCGCCGGGCGACCGCTCGTGCCGAGCGGTCGCTCCAGCTCTTCCCACCGGGAGAGGGCTCTGGCAGACTGGCTCGGCGGCCCTGAACGCCGGCCTGTCGGTGGTCGGGGGGTGGCTGGCGGTGCGGCATGGACGGACAACCATTCGCGCAGCGCACGTGGCGACGTCCCCGTGGGCTCCGCACGACGTTGCTCCTCGGCATGCTCGTCCCCCTCCTGGGCCTCGCCGTGGTGGGCGGGTTCGAGATCCGCGATCGCCTCCAGTCCCGGCACGCCTCCACCGAGCTGGAGGGCCACGCCCGGCACCTCGCCGACATCGCCGACTTCCTCGCTGCCCTCGCCTCCGAGGAGGTGCACGCCACCGTCGTCGCGCTGGCGCACGAGATCGACCTGCCGGAAGACCACGAGGGCCTGCGCTTCATCGGACCCCGGCTGGCCGACGCTCGGGCGGTCGTCGACGGCCCCCGCTTCGACGACCTCCGCCGGGAGGCGCGCCTCGACCCGGTGCTGCGCTCGCTGCGCGCCGCGGTCGATGCCGGGAGCATCGGATCCGACGACGCGCGCCTGCAGTTCAGCGCGGTCGACGAGCTGCTCGAGACCGTGTGGCGCGACGCCATGGACGCCGTGGAGCGCAGCGGCGACGAGGAGCCGCTGCCGGCCCACCTGCGCGCCCGGGTGCGCTCGCTGCGGGAGTCGATGCGGACCTTCAGCCACGCCGACGAGCGGATCCAGCCGGCGATCGCCCTGCTGCTGGGGCCTCCGGACGTCGGAGACGTGCGAGCGCTGCTCGAGGCCACCGCCAAGTTCGAGCTCGCCCGAGAGCTCGCCGAGGCCGACGCCGGACCCCGGGCCGCGCAACGCTGGGCGGCCATCGAGCGCGACGGCGCCTTCGAGCGCACCGAGCAGATCATCGAGATGGCCACCGACATCGGCACCGGTGCGGTGCCGCCGATCACCGCCGTCGACCCCGGGGTCTGGGTGCGGGGGCTGCAGGACGGGGCGGCGTGGGCCACCCGGTTGACCGACGTCGTCCGGGCCGCAGCCCTCGACCTCGAGGGAGCGGCGGCGAACCGGGCCCACGACGACTCGCGATCCGTGACCGCGCACGCCACGGTGATCGCCCTGCTGGCGCTGGTGTCCGTGGGCCTCGCCGTGGTCATCGCCCGCCGGGTCGCCCGCCCGGCCTCCTCCCTCGAGGTGGCGGCCCGGCGGATCCAGGGCGGCGACCTCGACCTGCCCTCGATCGAACCCGCCGGTCCCCGGGAGCTGGTCGCGACCATCCACGCGTTCAACGACATGGCCTCGACCCTGGCGGCCGTCGAACGCCACACCTCCGCCCTGGCCGAGGCACCGGGCGGGGAGATCCTCGAGGAGCCCCTCCCCGGTCTGACCGGGCTCGCGATGCAGCCCACCATCGACCGGCTCCGGACCACGATGACGCAGGCCGAAGCGCAGCGCGCCGAGCTGCACGAGCGGGCCACCCACGACGGCCTCACCGGGCTGCTGAACCGCGCCGCGGCGTACGCCGCCATCGAGCGCGAGCTCGCACGTGCCGGACGAGCCGGCGACGAGCTGCTCGCCCTCTACGTCGACCTCGACGGGCTCAAGGTGCTCAACGACACCCATGGCCACGCCGCCGGCGACGAGGCGATCGTCCGCACCGCCGACGCGCTCCGGGCCACCACCCGCGACGCCGACATCGTCGCCCGACTCGGCGGGGACGAGTTCCTGGTGGTCGGCCCGGTCCCACCCGACGGGCGGGCCGGCATCGAGGCCTTCGCCGAGCGGATCCGGGCCGCGGTGTCGCTGCAGGCCGTGCACGTCGGCGGGTTCGCCATCCCGCTTCGCTGCAGCATCGGCGTCGTCCGGTCCCGTGCCGCGACCCCGACCGCAGGCGGCCTCGTCCGGGCGGCCGACATGGCGATGTACCGGGCGAAGCACGGGGGCCGAGACCGGGTGATCTGCCTCGACGACGTCGACGACCCGCGCCCGGCCACCACGTAGCCCGGGCTACGCCTCCGCCGCCACCGCCTCCAGCCGCAACGGGACGGCGACCTGGAGCCGGAAGCGCCCCCGTCCCGTCTTCTCGACCCGGATCGGCGCCTCGCGCTCGTCGAGCCGGCGCTTGAGGAGGATCAGCCGGCTCTCGAAGTTGTCCTTGAACGCCGGCAGGTCGAGGTTCGGGTCCAGGCGCATCTCCCGGTTCGTGAAGTCGGTCCGCCCCTCCCGCTCGTGGTGGCCGAGCAGGGCCCACAGCAGCCTCCCGGCCACTCCGCGGATGAGGTACTCGTCGTCGAGGAACACGCTGCCGTCGACCTCGAACCAGCGCACGGTGGTCGGTGCGTCCTCCGCCGGGACCGGCCCAGGCGTGGCGGCGGGCGCCGGCGGGGGCGAGGCCTCCCGCTCGTGCGACCGCTGGGATTCGATCGCGTTGGCGAGGATCGAGGCCACCACGGTGAGGATCGCCTCGTCGGCCGGCCCGAAGGCCACCGGCCGCCGGCTCTCGACGGTGAGCACCCCGACCAGCTGGCCCATGGCCATCGCCGGCACCACGCAGCGGCTGGCCGCGTCGGGCAGGCCGGGCACGGGGATCGACCGTCCGGGGCCGACGTCGCCGCTCGCCTCGTACTCGCGCCGCAGCGTCCGGGAGTACTTGGCCGCCTGCGGGACGTTGCCGAGGGTGATGGCCTGGCACCGCTCCGCCGCCAGGCCGATGACGCCGTCGCCGACGGCGACCTCGGAGCCGATCCCCTCGTCGTCGTAGCCGTGGCTGGCGATCGTGTAGAGCCGCTCCCCCAGCTCGTCGACCAGCAGCAACGAGGAGTGCTCGTAGCCGAACAGGTCGGCGAGCCCCCGGACCGCGGCGTCGACGACGGTGTCGAGGTCCGGGGCCCGGCCCAGGCGGCCGCTCAGCTCGGCGATGCGGCCGGGATCCATGCCGTCGCGGTAGCCGCTGAGGGTGGCCGGGTCGACCGGTGGCCGGCCGAACGGGCTGCGCTCGAGGCTGACCACCCGGTACACGTCGGCGGCCCGCAGTCGGTACACGTCCTGCATCCCCTCGAGCGCGGCCGCGACGTCGACGTCGTGGCGGAGGCGCTCGAACACCGGCCCGCGACGGTCGGTGCGCTCGTAGCGCAACCCCAGGCGGTACTGGTCGTAGGTGCGGGGATCGATGACGAGGAGGTCGGCGACGGGGTTCTCGACCAGGTTCCTCGCGGTCTTCGAGAAGAACTGGTTCGACAGCGCCACCCGCTCCTCGTCGACCGCGCGCACCTTCGACAGGTAGGTGACGTTCGGGGTCCCGTCAGCCGCGACCGTGGCGATCACCGCAGGGATCGCTCCCTCGAAGCAGGCGGCGATGTCGCCCAGCGTCAGGTCGTCGTCACCGGTCACCGGGACCGCCTCCCCCGACCCGACTGCCGGCCGACGGGCCGGGCGTCTGGTCGTAGAGCTCCACGACGTGGACGACGGCGACCACGTAGCTCCGGGGGACCATCCGCTCGACGAGGGCCCGGGGGAAGTGGTCGGTGACCTCGATGTCGGTGAACAGCTCGGCGTTGTGCACCTCGCAGCGGTCGAGGTCGTCGGCCGTGGGATCCTCCTCGATCGCGACGACCCGCCCCTTCAGCTGCACGGACCGCAGATCGCGCACGTCGGCGCTGGTCACCGCGATCCGGCCACGCGCGGCGAGGTTCTCGCGCTGGACGAGATCGGAGCCGTCCAGGAGCAGCCGGACCTCGTCGGCACCGGTCACCGAGCACCCCCACGCCCGCTGCGCGTGCGGTGTGAGGTCGGGGCCGGCCGTGGCCACGATCAGGGCGCACCCACGCTCCAGGAAGGCCCGCAGCTGCTCGTCGATCACCCGTCCACCTCTCGCACCGTGCTGCGCGGGAGGACCCACCGGGACGCCGCTTAGCGTTCCCTTCGGATCCGGCCGCGATTCTTAGCATCCGCTCACGGCCGTACTAGGAGCGGAGCCCGCGGGTGGTCCGGATGATGATCGACATGACCATCACCGAGTTCACCACCGCCACCACCAGCCCACTGCGCCTCGTCGCCGAGGACCTGTACCGGGACATCCACAAGGGGATCCGGGCCGAGCTGTTCGCCGTCACCGAGCGGGCCGGCAGCGTCGACCCCGCCGACCGCGGCGAGCGGGCCGAGCTGTGCGGTCACGTCCAGCGGGTCGCCTGGCTGCTCGAAAGCCACGCCGACCACGAGGACACGCACGTCCAGCCGGTGCTCGAACGCCACCTCCCCGCCCTCTTCGAGCAGATCGAGGCCGACCACCACCGGCTCGACGCTCGGGTCCGGCGCTTCGCCGAGCAGGCGGCCGAGCTCGTCGAGGTCCCCGGCGCTGCCCGGGCCCACGCCCACGGCCTGTACCTCGAGCTGGCGTCGTTCACCAGCACCTACCTCGCCCACCAGGACCTCGAGGAGCGGGTGATCATGCCCTCGATCGAGGACGCCGTGGGCGTCGACGGCTGCATCGGCGTCCACCAGGCGATCGTCGGGTCGATCCCGCCCGAGGACATGGGCCGGAGCCTCGCCGTCATGCTCCCGGCGATGAACGTGGACGACCGCGCCGAGATGCTCGGCGGGATGAAGGCCGGCGCGCCGCCCGAGGTCTTCCAGGGCATCTGGGGCCTCGCCACCTCGGTGCTCGATGCCCGCGACCTCGACGCCCTCGCCACCCGCCTCGACCTGTAGTCGAGATCGAGACCCAGGGCTGGGCGTCGGCGGGTGTGCTGTGCGCCAGCCCTGGGGTCCGGGGCGCAGCCCCGTGCGTTCAGATGTCGACGAACTTCACGTCCTTGGCGTTGGCCACGATGAAGTCCTTGCGGGCGGCGACGTCGTCGCCCATCAGCACGGACATGACCTCGTCGGCCAGCGCTGCCTGCTCGACCGTGACCTGGAGCAGCGTGCGGCTCTCCGGGTTCATGGTGGTCTCCTCGAGCTCGTCGGCATCCATCTCGCCGAGGCCCTTCAGGCGCTGGAAGTCCTTCTTGTGGTTCGGGTTGTCGGCCATGAACTGG
>DASUEE010000268.1:0-2943 GCA_036275235.1 Acidimicrobiales bacterium
ACGGCGCGCACACCGGACTCGGTGGCGAGGTGGGTCATGGGGACGTCGTGGGGCTCGGCCGGCAGGCGGGGGACGACCCGCTCGTCGACCGTGACGCCGACCACCGGGACTCCGGCGCGCAGCCGGGGCAGGAACCGGTCGTAGTGGCCGCCGCCGCGCCCCAACCGGATGCCGCGGCGGTCGAACGCCCGGCCGGGCACGAGCAGGACGTCGAGCTCGGCGGGGTCGACCAGGGCGCCATCGGCCACGTGGAACGTGACGGCGTCGCCGTCGTGGCGGGGGAGCGCGACCTCGGCGAAGCCGGCGACCAGCTCCGCGAGGTCGACCTCGCCCGGGAGCACCTCGTAGGCGCCGACGAGCCCGGGGTCGGTCCCGAGGAACGCCTCGAGGTGCCGACGGACGTCGGCGGCGCCCGCCGGCGGGGGCAGCTGGCGCACCCAGCGCCGCCAGGTCGCCTTGTCGTCGCTGGGGTCCGGCCGCTCCACGGCTACTGGAGGCCGCGCCCCTCGAGGCGCTTGCGGATGATCTCGCGCCGCTCCTGCAGGTCGCGGTAGGTGAGCCGGTCGACGTCGTCGCCGACGCCGAAGCCGGCCTTCACACCCTCCATGTCGAGCTCCCACGACGTGGGGTCCATCCCGATCTGGGCCGCGATGCGCTCGCCGTGGGTCGTGGCGAAGTACATCGTGATGTCGGCGATCTCCTGGAGGATGTCGAGGTCCGGGGCCAGGGTGGCGATCGCGCCGTCGACGAACACCAGGTTCTTGGTGAAGAGCATCAGCTCCTTCGGGATCTTGGCGCCGTAGCCGAGCAGCGCCTTGATGACCTGCTGGATCTCGGCGACGAGGGCGTCTCCGTCCATCGTCGTGGGGTCGACGAACTGCGGGTCGTCGAGGCCGAGGTCGCGAGCGACGGCGTCGAGGTCGGTGTCCGGCGGGAGGGCGCCCAGGTCCCGGAAGGCGCCGAGCTGGCCGACCGGATCGTTGGCCGTGCCGGACACGAGGAGGCGCAGGAAGGCGCTTCGCTTGCGCTCGTCGAGGCGTCCGGTGATGCCGAAGTCGAGCAGTGCCGTGCGGCCGTCGGGCAGGACGAAGAGGTTCCCGCCGTGCAGGTCCCCGTGGAAGATCCCGTGGATCAGGGCGCCCTCCATGAAGCCGATCATCCCCGTGCGCACCACCTGGTGGGTGTCGACGCCGGCGCCCTTCATGCCGGCCACGTCGTCGAACTTGAACCCGTCGAGGCGCTCCATGACCAGCACCCGCCGGGTCACGAGCGTCGGGTGGGGGCGGGGCACGACGTAGCCGCGCTGGTCGAGGGCGGCGAAGCTGGCGGCGACGTCGAGCATGTTCTCGGCCACGAGCCGGAAGTCGAGCTCCTCGCCGATGGTCTCGGCGAACAGCTCGACCAGCGCCGGCGGGTTGGCGAGGGCGGCCACCGGGATGCGGCCGATCAGCTTCGGTGCCAGCCACGCCATGACCCGCAGGTCCTCCTTGACCCGGCCGGCCACCGAGGGGCGCTGCACCTTCACCACGACGTCTTCACCCGTTCGCAGCGTGGCGGTGTGGACCTGCGCGATCGAGGCGGCGGCCAGCGGCGTGGTGTCGAAGCGCGAGAACACCGAGTCGATCGGTGCGCCGAGGTCGGCCTCGACCACCGCCCGGATCTCCTCCCACGGCTCGGGCGGCACCTGGTCGCGGCACTTCTTCGTCTCGGCGACGAGCTCGGCCGGGAACAGGCCCTCGCCGCTGGAGATGATCTGGGCCAGCTTGATGTAGGTGGGTCCGAGGGCCTCGGCGGCGAGGCGCAGCCGGCGGGAGAGGTCGGCCCTCGACGTCGAACCGCCGCGGCGACGGGCTCCGACGTACCAGCGCCCGACGCCCCAGCCCAGGTGGCGGACGACGGTGGCGAGGCGGCGCGCCGGCGGGAGGGCGGTGACCCGGGTGAGGCGAGGGATCTCGGCGCGCACCTCGCGCCGGACCCGCTCGAGCGGCGGCAGCCAGGTGAGCTCGTCGCGCTGCACGATCCAGGGCGGGTTCTCGGAGAACGACCCGACGTCGAGGTCGGCAGGGTGGTCCGGCTCGGTCGACGCCATGGCGACATCATCGCAGGCGTCGCGGGGATCGCCGCCTCGGCGGACCGGCGCCTCAGAACTCCGGTGGTCTGCGCTCCGAGAGCGCCCGGGTGCCCTCCGCGAACTCGGGTCCGGTGGCCATCTCACGCAGCAGCTCGATCGAGCGGCGCACGGAGGCGGCGGGGTCGCCGTGGAGGAGGTCGCCCCAGAGCTGGGCCTTGGTGGCGGCCACCGAGGCGGGCGAGACGTGGCGGGCGAGGTCGCCCACGAAGGCCTCGGAGTGCACGGCAAGCACGTCGGCCGGCAGGACGGCGGAGAAGAGGCCGACCTCCGCTGCCTCCTCGGTGCGGAAGACCCGTCCCGACAGGAGCCAGTCAGCCGCCCGGCCCGCCCCGACGAGGCGGGGCAGCAGCCAGGACAGGCCGTACTCCGCCGGGAGCCCCAGCTTCGGCGCGGCCGTGGTGAGCTTCGCGCCCTCGAGACCGAAGCGGACATCGGCGAAGCAGGCGATCGCCAGCCCGACTCCCGCCGCGGCACCGTTCACGACGGCGACGACCGGCGTGCGCATGCCGAGCTGGAAGGCGAAGTCGGCGGCAAAGGGCGCGTCCACCGGCGGCATGGGCGGTTCCTCGCCCCGGAGGCCGTCGTCGTAGCCGCCCTTGTCCACGTGGCCGGCGAGCGCCTGCGCATCGGCGCCCACGCAGAACGCGGTCCGGCCGCCCTCGCGCTCGGCACCCGTCACCACGACCACCCGCACGTCCGGGTCCGCCTCGGCCTGGGTCATCGCCCACCGGTACTCGTGGTGCATCCGGCCCGTCCACGCGTTGCCCCGGTGGGGACGGTCGAGCGTCAGCCGGGCGACGTGCCCGTCGACC
>DASUEE010000269.1:0-2223 GCA_036275235.1 Acidimicrobiales bacterium
CCGTGTCCGAACCCGTGATCCTGGTCGAGCGTGAGGAGGCGGTCGCCACCGTCACCCTCAACCGGCCCCAGGCCCGCAACGCCCTGAGCCGGGAGCTGCGCAAGGCGCTCTGGCAGACGATGGGCGAGCTCGACGCCGACGATGCGATCGCGGCGATCGTGCTCACCGGCGCCGACCCGGCCTTCTGCGCCGGGCTCGACCTCAAGGAGCTGGCCGCCACGAGCGGCGAGGCGCTCGTCGAGACCGGTGCGGCCGGCGACACCACGACGTCACGGGGCCCGATCCCGCCCATGGCCACGCCGGTGATCGGCGCGATCAACGGCGTGGCCATCACCGGCGGGTTCGAGGTCGCGCTCGCCTGCGACTTCCTGATCGCCTCCGAACGGGCGGCCTTCGCCGACACCCACGCCCGCATGGGGATCATGCCCGGGTGGGGCCTCACCGTCCTGCTGCCCGAGGCCGTCGGCGTCCGGCGGGCGAAGGAGCTGTCGAGCACCGGCAACTTCCTCGACGCCCGCACGGCGCTCACCTGGGGCCTCGTGAACCACGTGGTCCCGCACGACGAGCTGCTCCCCTTCGCCCGCAAGCTGGGCGAGGACATCGCGTCGAGCGACCAGACGGGCGTGCGCCGGATGCTGCAGACCTACGACGAGGGCGCGCTCGGCACCGGTGCCGAGGCGTGGGCGCTCGAGGGCCGGGTCGCCGGCGAGTGGCAGTCCGGAGGTCGCGACGGCGCCGACATCGAAGCCCGGCGCCGGGCGGTCACCGAGCGCGGGCGCTCGCAGGTCTGACCGTGGAGCAGCGGATCTCGCTGGTGACCCTCGGCGTCGCCGACGTCGAGCGCGCCCGCCGGTTCTACGAGGGGCTCGGCTGGACCGGTGAATCCCCGGACGGCGAGGTGGTGTTCTTCCAGGCCGGCGGCATCGTGGTGGCCCTCTGGGGCCGCGAGCTGCTGGCGGACGACAGCGTCGTGCCGATGGACCCCGGCGGGTGGGGCGGCGTGACCATCGCCCACAACGTCCGATCCCCCGAGGTGGTCGACGCCGTGCTCGACGAGGCCGAGCGCGCCGGCGGCACCGTCGCCCGGCGGGGCGCGCCCACTCCGTGGGGCGGCTACTCCGGCATCTTCCACGACCCCGACGGCCACACGTGGGAGGTCGCCCACAACCCGGGCTGGACCCTGGACGAGGACGGCTCCGTGCGGCTGCCGTGACCGTCAGCTGGACGCCGCGGCGACGAGGAGCTCGTCGTCGCGGTCGGAAGACGTGACGACGACGCGGTCGAGCTCGCCGAGCGGGAGGGCCGTCGAGCACCCGAGCTCCGCGCTCCCATCGGGCGTGGGCGCCCACGAGCCCATCGGCTCCCATGACCCGTCGGCGTCGACGGCCCACACCGCGTAGCTGCTCCGGGCCGGAAGGCCCGAGGCCGAGACGTGCACGTACGTGCCCCACGGGCGCTCATCGGCCACCACGCGGACGGACGCGCCCGCCGGGGCGGCCGTCAGGCTGAGCGCCACCCCCTCGCGCCGGTCTCGTGCACCGTCCTCGACGAAGAGCACGACGCCGAGCACCAGGCCGGCAGCGACCGCGATCGCGCCGGCAGCTCGCCGCCAGCGAGTGCGGCTCCGTTCGACGTGCGCCACGTCGCCGTGCACCGCCGCGACGAGCGCGTCGACCCCGGGAACGGGCGGCTGGTGGTCCACCAGCTCGCCGGGGTCCACCCGACCGAGCAGGGCCGGCAGGGGTGCGAAGTCGATGACGTCCTGCCGGCAGGTGTCGCAGCCGGCGAGGTGCGCCTCGAGCTCGATCCGATCGTCCGGGCCGAGAGCACCGACCACGTACGCCGCCGTGAGCTCGCGGATGCGGTCGTGGTCGGGGGCGATCACGGGAGCACCTCGCTCCGTTCGAGCTCTCGGCGCAGGTTCCGCATGGCGTGGTGCAACCGGGACTTCACGGTGCCCTCCGGGACCTGGAGCTCCTCGGCCGCCTCGGCGATGGTGCGGCCCCGGTAGTACGTGAGCACCACGACCGCTCGGTGGGCCTCCGAGAGCGACCAGAGCGCATCGCGCACGTGCGAGCTCTCCACGGCTCGGGAGACGTCGCCCTCGTCGATGGCGTCCGGGACGTCGTCGGCGCTCACCGTGCGGAGGTGGCGCTGGCGCCGGTGGCGGTCGATGGCGACGTTCCGGGCGATGCCGAAGAGCCAGGCCCGCTCCGACCCCCG
>DASUEE010000270.1:0-3394 GCA_036275235.1 Acidimicrobiales bacterium
CGGCTACGACCCCGAGGTCCACCTCGGCGGCGTGCTCTACCTGTTCCTGCGGGGGATGACCGGCCCCGACGTGCCGCGGGTCGACGGGCAGCCGTGCGGGGTGTTCGCCTGGCGACCTCCGGCGGCCCTCGTCACCGGCCTCTCCGACGCGCTCGACGGGGGTGGTGCAGCGTGAGCGCCCTCGAGGCCGTCGACGAGTTCCGGGGCGAGCGGGCCCACGCGGCGCCGGGGCTGCTCGGCACGTTCACCGACGCCACGGTGCTCGCCGCCGCCGACGTCCACGTCGGGCGCACGCTGGTGCGCCTCGCCGGGGGGTCTGGTGCCGGCGACGACGAGCTCGTGGCCCTCGGCGCCGCGTTCGCCGTGCGGGCCGTTCGGCTCGGCAGCGTGACGGTCGACCTCTCCACGATCGCCGGGACCGCCACCGCCGACGACGCCGCGGAGGTCGACGTCAGCACGCTGCCGTGGCCCGACCCGCAGGCGTGGGTGCGCGCCGTCGCGGCCTCGCCGCTCACCGCTGTCGGCGACGACGACGAGGCCGGTTCCGGGCAGCCCTCCGCCGCCGCTGCCACGACCTCGGCTGCCCAGGACGGACCTGGGGCCCGACCGCTGCGGCTGCTCGGCGCCCGCCTGTCCCTCGACCGCTACTGGCGCCACGAGCGGGCGGTGGTCGACGATCTGCGGAGCCGTGCGTCGTCGCCCGTGATCGACGTCGACGAGGCCCTCCTCGCCGCCGGCCTCGCCCGGCTGTTCCCGGGCGCCGGGCCCGACGCCCAGCGCGACGCGGCCGAGACCGCGCTGCGGCGGGCGTTCTCGGTGATCGCCGGCGGTCCCGGCACGGGCAAGACCACGACGGTGGCGGCGGTGCTCGCGCTCCTCCACGAACAGGCGGCCGCGGCCGGACGTCCGCTCCGGGTGGCGCTGGCGGCGCCGACCGGCAAGGCCGCGGCCCGCCTCACCGAGGCCGTCCACGGCCGGGCCGCCGAGCTCGACGTCGCACCAGCCGTGCGCGAGGCGATCCTGCGCGCCGAGGCGTCGACCATCCACCGCCTCCTCGGCCGGCGCCCGGGGTCGAGCAGCCGCTTCCGCCACGATCGGGGCAACCAGCTCCCCCACCAGGTGGTCATCGTCGACGAGACGTCGATGGTCTCGCTCTCGCTCATGGCCCGCCTCGTCGAGGCCGTGCGTCCCAGCGCGCGCCTGGTCCTCGTCGGAGACCCGCAGCAGCTCGTCTCGGTGGAGGCCGGAGCGGTGCTGGGCGACATCGTCGGCGACGCCGGCGAGCCAGACTTCGACCGGGCAGCGGCCGACGGGTTCGCCCAGGGCATCGTCGTCCTGCGACAGGTGCACCGCTTCGCGGGTGGGGTCGGCGCGCTCGCCCGCGCCGTGGAGGCCGGCGATGCCGACGAGGTGGTCGCGCTCCTGCGCGACGCACCCGAGGGCGTCACCTGGGTCGATGCCGACGTCGCCACCAGCACCGCCGCCGACGACGTCGTCCGTGACGCCGTGCTCGCGCCGGCGGCGGCCGTCGTGGCGGCGGCCCGGACCGGCGACGCCGCCGGGGCCCTGGCCGCGATGCACCAGGTGCAGCTGCTGTGCGGGCACCGGCGAGGCCCGTACGGGGTGGCGACCTGGCGCACTCGCATCGAGTCGTGGCTCCACGCCTCGGTCGAGGGCTACGTCCCCCACGGCTGGTACGCCGGTCGCCCGCTGCTCGTCACCGAGAACGACCACGCCCTCGGCCTCTACAACGGCGACACCGGCGTCGTCGTGGCCGGATCCGACGGCTCGCTCCGTTGCGCCTTCGAGCGGCGGGGAGAGGTCGTCCTGGTGAGCCCTGGACGGCTCGCCGCCGTGGAGACGCTCCACGCCATGACGATCCACAAGAGCCAGGGCAGCCAGTTCGGCGAGGTCGTGGTGGTCCTGCCCGACGAGTCGTCGCCGATCCTCACCCGCGAGCTGCTCTACACCGCCGTCACCCGGGCCGAGCGGGCCGTGACCGTGCTGGGCACCGAGGCCGCCGTCCGGGCGGCGGTCGAACGCCCCGTGCAGCGGGCCTCCGGCCTCCGCGACCGCCTCTGGGGGTAGCGGCTACGGGCGGTGCTTGCGGATGAGCTCGACGACCTGCTCGCTGGCGTTGGCGTCGTCGCCCTGCTCCTCGAGCAGCAGCGCCCGGTCGGCCTCGGCGGCCTCCTTGGCGGCGGTGAGGTCGGCCTTCTCCATCGCCTGCTCGATTCCGTGCTCGTGGATGAACTCGGCCCACTCGACGAGGGTGTCGACCATCTCGTCCTCGGGGACCACGGCGACGTTGGTGCCCCGCACGAACAGGTGGCCGCGCTTGTTGCCGGCGGCGATGCCGATGTCGGCGTCACGGGCCTCGCCTGGCCCGTTGACGACGCAGCCCATCACCGCGACCTGCAGCGGGATCTGGCGATCACCGAAGGCCTTCATCGCCTGCTCGGCGACGGCGACGACGTCGATCTCGGCCCGGCCGCAGCTCGGGCAGGCGATGAGGTCGACGTTCTTGCGCTCGCGCAGGCCCATCGCCTCGAGCAGCTGGCGGCCGGCGCGGGCCTCCTCGACGGGGTCGGCGGTGAGCGAGTAGCGGATCGTGTCGCCGATGCCCTCGGCGAGCAGCGTGGCGATGCCGGCGGTGGCCTTCACGAGGCCGGCGGGCGGGGGCCCGGCCTCGGTGACGCCGAGGTGGAGCGGGAAGTCGACCTCGTCGGCGAGCATCCGGTACGCCTCGATCATCAGCGGCACCGAGCTGGCCTTCACCGAGATCTTGATGTCCTCGAAGCCGACCTCCTCGAAGTACCCGATCTCGATCTTGGCCGACTCGACCATGGCCTCCGGCGTGACCTTGCCGCCGTACTTGTCGTACAGCGCCGGATCGAGGCTGCCGCCGTTCACGCCGATGCGGATCGGGACGCCGCGATCCTTGGCCTCGAGCGCCACCGCCTTGATGTGCTCCGGCTTGCGGATGTTCCCCGGGTTGAGGCGCAGGCAGTGCACGCCGGCCTCGAGGGCTTCCAGCGCCCGGCGGTACTGGTGGTGGATGTCGGCGACGATGGGCACCGGCGAGCGGGGGATGATGCGGGCGAGGCCCTCGGCGGCCTCCGGCTCGTTGCACGTGCAGCGCACGATGTCGCAACCCGCAGCCGCCAGCGCGTAGATCTGCTGGAGCGTCGCTTCGTGGTCGGCCGTCTTCGTCACCGTCATCGACTGCACGGAGATGGGCGCGCCGCCGCCCACCGCGACGTCGCCGACGGTGATCTGCCGGGTCTCCCGGCGCGGGTAGGACGACTGGCCGACCTGCATC
This sequence comes from Acidimicrobiales bacterium, assembly GCA_036275235.1. Taxonomy (GTDB): domain Bacteria; phylum Actinomycetota; class Acidimicrobiia; order Acidimicrobiales; family Salinilacustritrichaceae; genus Salinilacustrithrix. The sequence continues at coordinate 3,323 of DASUEE010000270.1, forward strand.
AGAGCCGGACCGGGTCGGTGATGTCCATGTAGATCGTGGTGACCCCGAGCAGGACGAGCAGCACGAACACGG
>DASUEE010000271.1:0-26606 GCA_036275235.1 Acidimicrobiales bacterium
AACGGCGACATGTTCGCCGAGTACATCGACTGGCGGGCCCAGCACCCCTCCGACGACCTCATGACGGTGCTGCTGAACGCCGAGTTCGAGGACCAGGACGGGGAGCGCCGCACGCTGACCCGCGCCGAGGTGCTGACCTACACCCAGGTGCTGGCCGGCGCCGGCAACGAGACCACGGGTCGGCTCATCGGCTGGCTGGCGAAGGTGCTGGCCGAGCACCCCGACCAGCGCCGCGACATCCTCGAGGACCGCGGCCTGCTGCCGGCGACCATCGAGGAGACGCTGCGCTTCGAGTCCACCGGGCCCCACATCGCCCGCTGGCTGGCACGCGACGCCGAGTACCACGGCACCACGATCCCGGCCGGCTCGGCGGCCCTGCTGCTGGTCGGCTCGGCGAACCGCGACGAGCGGCGCTACGAGCGGGCCGACGAGTTCGACATCCACCGCACCGACCGCGGCCACCTCACGTTCGGCTTCGGCGTGCACTTCTGCCTGGGCGCGAACCTCGCCCGCCTCGAGGGCCGGGTGGCGCTCGACGAGCTGCTCGACCGGTTCCCCGAGTGGGACCTCGACCGCAGCGGCATGAAGATGGCGCCGACGTCCACCGTGCGCGGCTGGCAGTCACTCCCCCTCGTGTTCCCCTGAGTCCGGTTCGAGGCTCGCCCGAGTGTCGATGCGGACCTCGGCGGTCCCCGGGTTGGCTTCGACGGCCCGGCCGAGCAGGTGGCCGCCGACGGGGTTCGTCAGCAGGACCAGGACGATGGCGAGGCCGAGCTTGGTGCCGTCGGCGGCGGGGGAGTGGAGGATCGCCCCGACGAGGACCAGCACCATCCCGAGGGTGGTGGCCTTCGTGGCGGCGTGCACCCGAGCGAGGGCGTCGCCGAGGCGGAGCACGCCCAGACCGGCCAGCACGAACCACAGCGCCCCGGCCACCATGAGCACCTCGGCGACGAGGCCCATCAGCCACCCCGCCGTTCGATGAAGCGGGCGACCGTCCCGGTGCCGACGAAGGCGATCAGCGCCAGCAGGATGGCGGCGTCGGCGAAGCGGGCGTCGCCGGTGCGCACCCCCTCGGTGGCGATGGCTGCGATGGCCACGATCACCATGGCGTCGACCGCCACGACCCGGTCCGCGACGGAGGGCCCGCGGAACGCACGGATGGCGAACAGGACGGTGGCCGCGGCCAGCAGCACGAAGGTGAGGATGATCACGTCGCCCCCTCCCGGACGGTGTCGGCGTGGACGAGCGCGGCCGACACCAGGCGGTGGAGCTCGAGCACCTCGGCCCGCGCTGCCCCGACGTCGCGCAGGTGCAGGGCGTGCAGCGTCAGGGTCGAGGAGTCGGGATCGACCTGCAGGGTCAGGGTTCCGGGGGTGAGGCTCACGCTGTTGGCGATGACCGTCAGGACCAGCTCGGACGACCGGGGCAGCCGGACCTCGAGCACGCCGGGCCGGCTGCGGTCCGTCGGCGTGAGGATCTCCCACGCGACGGCGAGGTTCGACCGGACCAGGGCGACGGCCATGTGGCCGAGGTAGCGCAGCAGCCCCAGCGGCCGGACGCGGTGGCGCTCGCGGTGGTCGTCTGCCCGCCGCATCGCCCAGCTCAGGACGTACCCGAGGACGACGCCGGTGAGCAGGGTTGCCGGGGTCGTGCTCCGCCACAGCGCCGCCCAGAGCAGTGTGAGCCAGATCGTGGACCAGAGGTGGATCACGACCCACCCCCGGCGAGCAGGGTCTCGGCGGCGCGGGTGGCGTAGTCGTGGATGGGCCCGGAGGCGAAGGCGATGGCGATGCTCGTCACGACCAGCGCCACGGTGGTGGCGACCATGGGGATCGGCAGCGGGCCGTCGGCTTCGGCGTTGGGGGTCGGCTCACCCAGGAACGCACCGGACCAGATCTTGTTCATCGACAGCAGCGTGAAGACGCTGACCAGGAGGCTGACTCCGACGATCGCCCAGCTGGAACCGGCGACGCCGGCATCGACGAGCGCGAACTTGGCCACGAACCCGGAGAAGGGCGGGACGCCGGCGAGGCTGAGGGCCGGGAGCAGGAACAGCATCCCCACCAGGGGCCGGGTGCGGACCATGCCGTCGACGCGGTCGAGGTGGCCGGTGCCCGACGCCCGCTCCACGAGGCCGCCGGTGAGGAACAGGGTGGTCTTCACGACGATGTGGTGGACGATGTAGAGGATCGCTGCGGCGATGCCGGCGACCGACAGCAGACCGAGCCCGAAGAGCATGTAGCCGATCTGGCTGATGATGTGGAACGACAGGATCCGCTTGATCTCCTGCTGGCTCAGCGCCCCGAAGACGCCGACCACCATCGTCAGCCCGGCGACCACCAGCACGAGGTTCCCGACGGCGGCGTCGTCGGCGCCGATCAGCGTCTGGATGCGGATCATGGCGTACACGCCCACCTTGGTGAGCAGCCCGGCGAACACCGCGGTCACCGCGGTCGGCGCCGACGGGTAGCTGTCCGGGAGCCAGAAGAACAGCGGGAAGATGGCCGCCTTGATGCCGAACACGCCGAGGAACAGCAGGAGCAGCACGCGCCGCAGGTCGGCGTCGACGGCGCCGAGCGCGGCCGGGAGGTCGGCCATGTTCACGGTGCCGGTGGCGCGGTAGAGCAGCCCGAGCGTGGTGAGGAAGAGGACCGAGGCGAGGAGGCTGATCACCACGTAGGTGGTCCCGGCCCGCACCTGGGCCCGACGCCCGCCCAGCGTCAGCAGCACGTAGCTGGACACCAGCATCACCTCGAAGGCGACGAACAGGTTGAACAGGTCGGCGGTGAGGAACGACAGCGACACGCCGGCGACGAGCGTGAGGTACACGGGGTGGAAGCCCACGTGCCGGCGCTCCTCGTCCCCCTGCCCGATGGAGTACAGCAGGACCACGAGCAGCATGGCGATGCTGACGAGGAGCATGATCGCCGTCAGCCGGTCCGCGGCGAGGCTGATGCCCATCGGCGCCGGCCAGCCCCCGGCCTGCGTGGTGAGGCGGTCGTGGTCGTCGGCGCCGACCACCATGCGCACGGCGACGCCGAGCAGGGCGACGAGCGTCCCGATGCCGATGGCGCGCTGGGCGGCGCGCGACCGCCCGACCAGCACCGACACCGCGGCGCCGAGCAGCGGCAGGGCGAACGGCAGGGCGATCCAGGGCGCGCTCACGACGGCTCCTCCGAGGCGCCGAGCGGTGGTGCGGCGGCGCCCGAGCGCTCGATGTCGGCGGTCGGGTCCCTGCGGACGCGCACATCCTCGGGGTCGTCCTGGACGGTGTCGTCCTGGGTGAGCACCCAGCTGCGGTAGGCGAGCGCGAGCAGGAAGCACGTCACGCCGAACGTGATGACGATCGCCGTCAGGGCGAACGCCTGCGGGATCGGGTCGAGGAAGGACGACGGCTCGTCGCGGCCGTCGAGGAAGGCGGGGCGGCCCGGCAAGCCGGCGGCGACCAGCAACACGACGTTGGCGCCGTGGCTGAGCAGGGACAGTCCGAGCAGCATGCGGGTGAGCTCGCGCTGGAGCACGAGGTGGGTGCCGGCCGCGAACAGCGCGGCGGCCGTGCAGGCGAAGACCGTGGTCACCGGCGGACCTCCCCCCGGTACTCCGGCGGCTCCTCGTCGCCGAAGGCCTCGAACACCATGAAGACGAGGCCGATGACCACGAGGGCGACCCCGATGTCGAACACGAGTGCGCTCGAGATCTTGAAGCCGCCGAGCAGCGGCAGCGACGGTTCCAGCTTCCAGGCGTCCATGACCGGGTCGCCGAGCAGCAGGGGGGCGACGGCCACGCCGGCCGAGAGCACGAGGCCGGCGCCGAGCACCGTCCAGGGCGCGACCGGCACGACCTGGCGCACGTCGTCGACGCCGCCGGCCACGAAGATGGCAGCGATCGCCGCGCCGGCCACCAGCCCGCCCACGAAGCCGCCGCCCGGGCGGTCGTGGCCGACCAGCAGCAGGTGCAGTGCGAAGACCAGGGCCGACGGCAGGATCAGCCGGGCGGTGACGTCGACGACCATCGACCGCTTCACGACCGGATCTCCTCGATCGCGTCCTTGTCCCGGTACTCGGGCGTGCTCGGGTCGAGCGGGTCGCCGTCGGGGAGGGGGCGCGCACCCTCGCGGGGTGGCCGGCGGCCGACGCGGGCGAGGGTGGTGACGCCGACGGCCGCGACGAGCAGCACCGAGATCTCGCCGAGCGTGTCGAGGCCGCGGAAGTCGACGAGCACCACGTTGACCACGTTCCGGCCTCCCGCCTCGGGGAGCGCGCGCTCGACGGCCATGTCGGACGCCGGCCGCTCGGGCGACTCGCCGCTCACGGCGAGCACGAGGACGAAGGCGCTGGCGCCGACCGCGGCCGACACCAGCAGGCGCCGGAGCCGGCCGGGGCGCTCGTCGTCGAGGTGGAAGCGGGCGGGCAGCTGCCGCAGCACGAGCACGAAGGCGACGATCGTGAGCGTCTCGACGGCGAACTGCGTCAGGGCCAGGTCGGGCGCACCCTGGGCGACGAAGATCCCCGCCATGCTGTAGCCGACGGCCCCGAGCACCACCACCGCGCCGAGCCGGCGGCGCACGAGGGCGGTGGCGACGGCGGCCGCCACCACCGAGCAGGCCAGCGCCAGCTGGGCGGGCACGTCGGTGGGGTCCGGGAGGTCGGGCGGCGAGGTTGTTGCGACGGCGAGGGCGGCGGGGCCGCCCACGACCACGAGCAGGATGATCCCCACGTAGCGGGGGAGCGACCCGGTCTGCACCCGGGTGGTGGTGGTCCGGGCCAGCGTGAAGACGGCCTCGAGCACGATCTGGAACCCGCGGGCGCCGTCGATGGGCGGGGCGACCCGGGCGGTGGCCCGCACGACGGGTTCGTTCCAGCGCCACAGGAGGGTTCCCGCCGCGATCGTCACGACGGAGAGGACCAGCGCGCTGTTCAGGCCGTGCCAGAGCGCGAGCTTCGAGGCCGCGTCGATGCCGAGGAGGCCGGCCGCCGCCCGGTCGACCAGACGGCCGATGACGGCGGCGGGCACGAGGCCTGCGGCGACGGTGAGCACGGTGAGCACGTAGACGGGGGCGGCGAAAGCGGTGCGGGGAGCCGGGACCGCCGTGTCGTCCGGGTCGGCGCGGCGCCAGAACACGGCGGCGAAGCGGAGGCTGTACGCCATGGTGAGGACCGAGCCGATGACGATGCCGACGATGCCCACGGAACCCACCGCACCGCCGTGGTGCAGGAACGCGTCGTAGGCCTCCTCCTTGGCGATGAAGCCGGCCAGCAGCGGGATGCCGGCCATCGAGGCTGCGGTGAGGACGGCGCAGGCCCGCACGGCCGTCCACCCGGCACCGAGCCGGCGGTCGGCGAGCTCGGTGCGGTCCCGGGTGTGGGCCTGGTGGTCGACGATGCCGACGACGAGGAAGAGGGTGGCCTTGAACAGCGCGTGGGCGACGAGGAGGGTGACGCCGGCGATCGTGGCGTCCTCGAACCCGATGCCGGTGAGGACCACGAGGAAGCCGAGCTGGCTCACCGTGCCCATGGCCAGGAGCAGCTTCAGGTCGTCCTGGCGGATCGCCCGGAGGCCGCCGGCGATCATGGTCGTGAGGCCGACGGCCAGGATGACCGGTTGCCAGGCGTCGAGGTCGCCGTACGCCGGAGCGAAGCGGGCGACGAGGTACACGCCGGCCTTCACCATCGTCGCCGAGTGCAGGTACGCGCTGACGGGAGTGGGCGCGACCATCGCACCCGGGAGCCAGGCGTGGAACGGGTACTGCGCCGACTTGGTGAAGACACCGAGCAGCACCAGCGCGACACCGGTGCCGGCCACCGCGCCGCGCGGCGGGTCGGCGAGCAGCTCGACCAGCGACCACGTCCCCGCCTCCCGGGCGAGGATCACCAGCCCGCCGAGGAGCGCCAGGCCGCCGGCGGCCGTGACGACCAGCGCCTGCGTTGCCGCCGCGCGTGCCTGGGCATCCGTGTGGCGCTGGCCGATCAGGAGCCACGAGAGGATCGAGGTCAGCTCCCAGAACACGTAGAGCACGACGACGTGCTCGGCCGTGACGAGCCCGAGCATGGCGCCGGCGAAGAGGACGAGCAGGCCGGCGGTGCGGGCCGAGGTGGCGTTCGGGCCGAAGTAGGAGCCGGAGTAGGCGGCGACGGCGAGCCCGATGCCGGCGACGAGCAGCACCATCACCAGGCCGAGGCCGTCGACGAAGAGGTCGAGGTCGAGGCCGAGGCCGGGTACCCACGACAGCGTCGTCGTCCACGTGTCGCCGTCGATGACGTCGCCGGCGATCGTCCCGGCGAAGGCCAGGGCGGCCACCGGTGGCACCATCGCGAGCAGGGACGAGGTGCGGCGCAGCGCCGGCGCGGCGAGGAGGATCCCGACGCCGACGACGGCGTGCAGGGCGAGGACCGGGATCACCGAGGCCCCTCCCCGCGTGACGCGACGAGCATCAGGCGGCGACGCAGCAGGGGATGGTTGATGACCGACCGCTGGACCCGGTGGTCGCCGAGGACGACCACGTGGTCGTAGCCGTGGCGGACGGCGTACCGGGGGACGACATCCGCTGCCGGCCCGGGGAGGAGCACCAGCGACGGCCGCACCCCGCCGAGGAAGACCACGGCGTCGCGCAGCACACGGGTGGCGTCCCGGCGATCCGCCCGGTCAGGATCGTCCACCGCCTCGACCTCCACGGCACGACACAGCGTGACCAGGCCGAGCTGCCCGCCCTGGGCGCGCAGCAGCGGCCCGACCTCGGCGGCGTGCTCGGGCTCGCCGAGGAGGGCGACGAGCACCGACACGTCGCCGCGGCCCGGCGAGCCGGGGTCGACGACGACCGGCGCCGGCCGCAGGCGCGGCGATCGGTGGAGCAGCAGCAGGGCGAGCGCGACCGGGCCGAGGGCGGCGCCGAGCCCGAGCCAGACCCGGCGCTCGTGACCCAGGCGGATCGCGAGGGCGGCGACGACCAGGCCGCCGAGGACCCACGCGGCGAAGACCGCGGCGACCAGCAGCGGTTCGCCCGCCAGGCGCGTCGTCCCGGAGCCCGTGTCGGCCAGCACCGCCCCAGGCTGCGGACGGTTCGTGACGAACCGCCAACACCTGTGCGCGTTCTCTGTGACGGGCCCGGTCAGACGGCGGCGTCGGCCCGGGGGAGGGTCAGCGTGAACCGGGCGCCCCCGCCGGGCCGGTCGTCGACGTCGAGCCGGCCGCCGAGCGAGCAGGCGTTCTGTCGGGCGAGGGCGAGGCCGAGCCCGCTGCCGTCGGCCGTCGCGCGCCGCTCGCCGTGGACGCCCCGGGCGAAGCGGTCGAAGATCCGCTCGCGCTCGTCCTCGGGCACGCCCGGACCGTCGTCGTCGACGTGGACCCGGACCCCGTCGTCCGATGCCTCGAGCACGACCGCCGCCGCCCCACCTCCGTACGCGTCGGCGTTCTCGAGGAGGGTGTGGAGGATGCGGTCGACCACGCGAGGGTCGACCACCACGGACGCCGCCCCGGCAGCGGCGTCGACCCGGAGCAGCCCCTCGCGGCCGCGCCGGCGCAACGCGTCACGCACGGCGGCGCCCGCCGACACCAGGCGCGCATCGGGGCGGAACGTGCCGGCATCGTGCTTGCTCATCTCGGTGAGGTCGGCGATGACGCGCTGCAGCCGGTCGACGTCCCCGGCCAGCAGGTCGAGCGCCTCCCGCCCGTCGTCGGACAGCTGGTCGCGACGGTGCTGGAGCACGCTCACCGCGTTGACGAGCGTGGTCATCGGCGATCGCAGCTCGTGGCTGACGTCGGCGGCGAAGCGGGACTCGCGCTCGATGCGGCCGTGCAGCGTGTCGGCCATCCGGTTGAACGACGCAGCGATGCGGGCCAGGTCGCGGTCGTCGGAGGCCGCCATCCGAACCCCGAGGTCGCCCGAGGCGATGCGCGTGGCGGCGTGCGCCACGCCCTCGAGGGGCGCGGTCACGGCGCGGGCGATGAGCCAGGCCACCACGACCGCAGCGAACGTGGCGAGCGAGCCCGAGGCGACGAGCGCGCGCCGCAGGGCTGCGAGGGTGTCGTCGTGGTCCTCCTCGAGCGCCGTCTCGATCGACGCCCCGCGCCGGGCGGCATCGCGCTCCTCGGCGGCGTCGAGCGCGCCGGCGACCAGGGCGTAGGTGCTGATGCCGAGCACGGTGGCCAGCGCGGCAACGAGCACCGCGATGCGGATCACGATGCGGTTGCGCAGGCGGCCCGGGAAGCCTCCCCGCCTGCCGGCGTCGGGTTCAGCCACCCGGGTCGAGCCTGTAGCCCAAGCCCCGCACGGTGAGGACGAGGCGCGGTTCCGCCGGATCGTCCTCGACCTTGGCCCGCAGTCGCCGGATGTGCGCGTCGACCACCCGGACGTCGCCGTAGTAGTCGTAGCCCCAGACCCGCTCGAGCAGCTGGTCGCGGGACAGGACCTTGCGCTCGTGGGACAGCAGCTCGGACAGCAGCCGGAACTCGGTGCGGGTCAGGCCGACGTCGACGCCGCCACGCCGCACGACCCCCTCGTCGAGGCGGATGTCGAGGTCGCCGATGGTCCGGGCCCGGCCGCCGTCCTCGAGGAGGCCCTGCGTCCGGCGCAGCAGCGACCGGATGCGGGCGGCCAGCTCCTTGACGTTGTACGGCTTCGTCACGTAGTCGTCGGCGCCCGCCTCGAGCCCGGCCACCACGTCGTGGCTGTCGTCTCGGGCCGTCAGCATGATGATCGGTACGGCGCTGGTCCGGCGGATGGTTCGGCACAGGTCGAGCCCGTCCATGCCGGGCAGCAGGACGTCGAGCAGGATCAGGTCCGGGTCGACCTGCGAGAGGCGATCGAGGGCGGACTGGGCGTCGGGGACGCCCTGGACGGCGTAGCCCTCGTCAGCCAGCGCGAGGCGCAGCGACGCCCGGATCCGCTCGTCGTCCTCCACCACCAGCAGCTGCGCGTTCTGGGGGATGGAGGTGGCCACGGCGCGAAGTCTGACAGGGTCATGGGATGGACATCGTGGCGCCAGACGAGCACCAGCTGCTCGTCTTCTGGGTCCAGTTCGTCGTCATCCTCGTCACGGCCCGGCTGCTCGGCGGGCTGATGAAGCGGTACGGGCAGCCCTCGGTGATCGGCGAGCTCGGGGCCGGCCTGCTCATCGGGCCGTCGGTCTTCGGGGCGCTGTTCCCGTCGGCGGCGGAGTGGCTCTTCCCGGCCGACGACGTCCAGAGCGGCATGATCTTCACCGTCGGCTGGATCGGCGTGGTGCTGCTCCTGATCACGACGGGGTTCGAGACCGACCTCACGATCATCCGCCGGTTGGGGCGCGCCATGGCGGTGGTCCCCGTCGGCAGCCTCGTGATCCCCCTCGCGCTCGGCCTGCTCACCGGCTACCTGATGCCGGAGCAGTTCCTCGGGCCGGACGGGGACCGCTCGATCTTCATGCTGTTCATGGCGACGGCGCTGAGCATCTCCGCGCTGCCGGTCATCGCGAAGGTGCTCAACGAGCTCGGCTTCATGCGCCGGAACTTCGGGCAGGTCACCATCGCCGCGGGGATGATCGACGACATCATCGGGTGGCTGTCGCTCGGGATCGTCGCCGGCCTCGCCGGCTCCGGCCGGTTCTCCTTCGCCGACCTGGCGACGACGGTCGCCAGCCTGGCCGCGTTCATCGCCTTCGCCTTCACCCTGGGCCGGCGCGGCGTCGAGGCCGGCATGCGACTGCTGCGGTCCCGCGCCGCGGACGACTCCTCGTGGCTCGGGTTCATGGTGCTGGTGGCCCTGTTCTTCGGAGCCATCACGCAGTACATCGGCGTCGAGGCGGTGTTCGGCGCGTTCGTCGCCGGGATCGTCATGGGCCGGTCACGTCTGCGGAACGTCCACGCCGAGGAGACGCTCGAGGCGGTGACGCTCAGCATCTTCGCCCCGGTGTTCTTCGCCACTGCGGGGCTGCGCGTCGACCTCACCGCGCTGTCGGACCCGGTGGTCCTGCTCTGGGCCGGGATCGTGCTCGCCATGGCGAGCACGTCGAAGTTCGTCGGGACCTTCCTCGGCGCCAAGCTCGGCCGCCTGCCCAACCGCGAGGGCCTGGCGCTGGCGGTCGGGCTGAACGCACGCGGGAGCCTGGAGATCATCATCGCCTCGGTCGGCCTCTCGCTGGGCGTCCTCAACACCGACAGCTACTCGATCCTCGTGCTGATGGCGATGGCGACGTCGATGATGGCGCCGCCGTTGCTCCGTCTCGTGGTGCGCGGCTGGGAGGGAGGTGAGGAGGAGCAGCAGCGACTGAAGGTCGAGGAGACGTTGCGCAGCAACGTCGCCGTGCGGGCCGAGCCGGTCCTGCTCGCGATGCACACCGGGCCGAACTCGGTCGCTGCCGCCCAGGTGCTGCACCTCGCCTGGCCCGCCGACGTGGAGGCCACCGTCATGGCGGTGCGCAACGACGTGGACGACGCCGACGTCCGCGCCGTCGGCGGCGTGTTCCACGACCGCACCCACGAGGTGAAGGACGCCGACCCGGCGGCCCCCGACGACTCGGTCATCGCCGAGTGCGCGCTCGGCTACGGCGTGCTCGGCCTCGGAGCGGAGCTGGAAGAGGAGGGTGACGGCCTCTTCTCGCCCTTCGTCGAGCGGATGCTGGCCGAGAGCCCGATCCCGGTCCTGCTCGTGCGGCGAGCCTTCGACCTCGACCGTCCGCTGCCGCCCGCCTTTGCGCGAGCCGTCGTCCCCATCGGCGGCACCAAGGCGTCCCGGGCCGCGCAGGAGGTCGCGTTCAACCTCAGCGCGGCGATCGGCACCGAGGTGCACCTCACCCACGTGTCGCCGGGAGCCGAGGACCACGAGGTGGCCACCGAGGGGTCGATCGCGACCCCGGCCACCGGCGGCCCGGTCGGCGGTGGTTCGCCTGCCGGACCCCAGCTGGCGCAGCGGTTGATCGACGAGGCGTCAGCCCTGGGATCCGGCGTCGACGCACGCCTCGTGCACTCGGTGCGCACCGCTCCCTCGACGGCCGAGGGCATCCTCGCCGCGGTGCGGGCCGAGGACGCGGACCTCGTCGTGCTGGGGGCCCAGGTCCGCATCGTCGACGGCCGGCCGTTCCTCGGGCACACGGTCGACCAGGTCATCCGCCGCTGCGCGGCCACGGTCATCGTGGTCACGCACCGCTGAGGCGGCACCCGGCCTCAGTCCTTCTCGGCGGCGTACTCGACCACGCGAGCGAGCACGGCCTCGCCGGCCTTGTCGAGGCTGCCCGCGTCGAACAGCGGCTGCCCAGCGGGTGACCTCGTCGAAGGTCGCGTCGACGGTGAGCCCGAGGAACCCGTTCTCGGTCCGGACCTCGCTGGCGTGCTCGCCGACGAAGGTGACGGTGGCGCCGGGGAGGCGCTGGAGCACCTCGTAGGGGCCGATGGCGTCGAGGGCGGTGACCGGGGGAAGAGCGCGACGGCGATCCGCACGTCCCGACGGTAGGTTCCGCGACATGGCAGAGATGGTCGACTTCCCCAGCAACGGCACCGAGGCGCGGGGCTACCTCGTGCTCCCCGACGGCGGCACGGGCCCCGGCGTGATCGTGATCCAGGAGTGGTGGGGCCTGGACTCGGGCACCAAGGAGATGGCCGAGCGCCTCGCGGCGGCCGGCTTCGTCGCCCTGGCCCCGGACCTGTACCACGGCGAGCTCGCCGCCCACGACGAGATGGACAAGGCCGGGCAGCTCATGCAGGAGCTGCCGATCGACCGCGCCGCGCGCGACATGAGCGGCGCCGTCGACTTCCTCGCGGACCACGCCGCCACCACCGGCGACGGCATCGGCGTCGTCGGGTTCTGCATGGGCGGCATGCTCACGTTCGTGCTCGCCGCCGAGCGCCCCGACCGCATCAAGGCGGCGGTGCCGTTCTACGGCTTCCCGCCCATCGAGGACGGCCCGGCCGACCTCTCGAAGATCGAGGCGAAGATCCAGGGCCACATGGCCGAGAACGACGACTTCTTCCCGCCGGACCAGGCCGCCGCCCTCGAGGCCCACCTGCTCAGCCTCGGCAAGGACGTGACGATCACGGTCCACGAGGGCACCGGCCACGCCTTCATGGCGCCCCACGACGCCCTCGGCACGAAGGACGACGCCAAGGTCGCCGAGATCTGGCCCAAGGTCACGAAGTTCCTCCACGACACGCTCGGCTGAACCCAGTTTCCTTCAGCCGTGCCCGCCGGGTGCCGATGACCGGTCGGTGAGCAGCGATCACCTCCGGCCCGTCTGGCTGTCCCACCACTCCGCCCACGAGGCCGACCGGTGCGCGCGCATCGGCGGGGTCCACGTGTGCCGGCGGTGCCTGGCGATGTTCGCCGGGTTCGTGCCGGCCGTCGCGCTGCTCGTGTCGCCCTGGCGCGACGACCTGCAGGCCGGCGACCTCGGCCTCGTCCTCGCCCTGACGATCGCCGCCGGCCTCGAGTTCGCCCAGGTGGCCGCCGGCCGCATGGAGTACAGCGCCCGCCGGGTGCTCGGCCTGAGCCCCTTCGCCGGCATGGTGCTCGCCTGGCTCGGCGTCACGGGGGTGCGCGACGGCCTCGGCCCGGTGCACCTCGTGCTGGCCGGCGCGGCCGGCGCGCTGCTGGCGCTGCTCCTCGTTCGGTCCCGGTTCACCCAGCACGGAGCGGTCGCCGGCTCCTCGTAGGCTCCGCCGGATGAGCACCGTCGGCGGCCGCACGATCCTCGTCACCGGCGGCGCCGGCTACATCGGCTCCCACACCTGCGTGCAGCTGCTGGCGGCCGGGGCACGCGTCGTCGTCGTCGACAACCTCGACAACGCCTCGCCGGTGGCCATCGACCGGGTGCGCGAGCTCGCCGGCGCCGACGGGCAGCAGCTGGCCTTCCACGAGCTCGACCTGCGTGACGGCCCGGCCCTCCACGACCTCCTCGCCAGCGAGCCGGTCGACGCGGTCGTGCACTTCGCCGGACGGAAGGCGGTGGGCGAGTCCGTCGAGCAGCCGCTCGCGTACTACGACCACAACCTCGTCGGCACGGTCCAGCTCGTGAAGGCGATGGAGGCGGCGGGCGTGCGCGACCTCGTGTTCTCCTCCAGCTGCACGGTGTACGGCGACCCCGAGGTGGTGCCCATCACGGAGGCCGCCCCCGTCGGAGCGATCAACCCCTACGGCCGGACGAAGCTCTTCATCGAGCACCTCCTGCGCGACGTCGCGGACGCCGGGGCGCTCCCGGGCGGCCGGCCGTGGCGCACCGTGCTGCTGCGGTACTTCAACCCCGTGGGCGCGCACCCGAGCGGCCGCATCGGCGAGGACCCGCTCGGCATCCCGAACAACCTGATGCCGTTCACCATGCAGGTCGCGGTGGGCCGCCACGAGAAGCTCCGGGTGTTCGGCGACGACTACGACACGCCCGACGGCACCTGCATCCGCGACTACATCCACGTGGTCGACCTCGCCGACGCCCACCTGGCTGCGCTCGTCGCCCTGGACCGGGTGGAGGGGTGCCGCGCGGTCAACGTGGGAACCGGCACCGGGTCGTCGGTGCTCGACGTGGTGGCCGCCGCCGGGCGGGCCGTCGGGCGCGACATCCCCTACGAGGTGGTGGATCGACGCGCCGGTGACGCCCCCTGCGTCTACGCCGACACCACCCTCGCCACCGAGCTGCTCGGGTGGCGGGCCCGCTACGACCTGGACGACATGTGCCGCGACCACTGGCGCTGGCAGCGCGAGAACCCGGAGGGCTTCGGCGCCGGGTCCGCAGCCTGATGCGCGGGAGCGGCGACGGGTTCGTCCGCTGCAGCGACGGCCACGTGCGGTGGGGTCGCTACGGCGCCGCCGGGGTGCTGTTCGTGCACCGGGAGGCCGACGGCCCGCGCGTGCTGCTGCAGAAGCGCTCGCAGTGGGCGCACGAGGGTGGCACCTGGTCGGTGTCGGGCGGTGCGCTCGACGTGGGCGAGACCCCCGAGGAGGGTGCCCTGCGCGAGGCCGCCGAGGAGGTCGGCGAGCTGCCACCGCACCGGCTGCTCGGCGAGTACGTGTTCGCTCCTGCCGACGACTGGCACTACACGACGGTGGTGGTCGAGGTCGACCAGCGCTTCGGCGTCAGCGCCAACTTCGAGACCGATGCCGTGGGCTGGTTCCGCCCCGCCGAGGTCGACGGGCTCGCGCTCCACGCCGGCTTCGCCGCAGCCTGGCCGGCGCTGCGGGAGATCGTCGAGCGCTAGTCGAGGCCGGCCCGCACGTCCTGCGCGCCGAGGCGGCGGGCGTCGGCGGTGTGGTCGTCCACGGCCTGCTGGCTCTCGCGCTCGGCCTCCACCCGCTTCTCGTAGCTGTCGACCTGGCGGGCGACGGTCGCCTCGTCCCAGCCGAGGACGCCGGCCATGATCGCCGCGGCGACCGGGGCCGCCGCGACCCCCCGGTCGGTGGACTCGATCGAGAGCCGGGTCCGGCGGGTGAGGACGTCGTTCAGGTGGAGGGCGCCCTCGTGCGTGGCGGCGAAGCGGACCTCGGCGCGCAGGTGGGTGTCGGAGCCGGGCAGCGGCTCGGCCATCGACCGGTCGTCGGCCACCAGGTCGAGCAGCGCCGGGGTCTCGGTGCCGTAGCGGCGCAGCAGGTGCTCGACCCGGTGCACCGGCATGCCGACCTCGGCTGCGAGCGCCCGGCGCCGGTTCCACGTGGCCTCGAACCCGGTGGCGCCGACGAGCGGCACGCGCTCGGTGCACGACGGCGGGGCGCCGATGCCTGCGGCGGCCACGGCGGCGTCGACGGCGTCGGCCGCCATCACGCGGTACGTCGTGTACTTGCCGCCCGCCACCGAGATCAGGCCAGGGACGGCGGTGGACACGGCGTGCTCGCGGGAGAGGGCGGAGGTGGAGTCGGACTCGCCGGACAGCAGCGGCCGCAGGCCGGCGTACACGCCGACGATGTCCGCGTGGGTCAGCGCCGGTGACAGCCACCGGTTCGCCTGGCCGAGCAGGTAGTCGAGGTCCGTGGCGCTGGCGGCGGGGTGGGCGAGGTCGAGGTCCCAGTCGGTGTCGGTGGTGCCCACGATCCAGTGGTCGCCCCACGGGATGACGAACAGCACCGACGACGGCGTCCGGCAGATGAGCCCGCATCCGGCATCGATGCGGTCGCGGGGCACGAGCAGGTGCACGCCCTTCGAGGCGCGCACGTGCAGCCCGGTGGCACCGGCCATGTCCTCGACCTGATCGGTCCACACGCCGGTGGCGTTGACCACCTGGCGGGCGCGCACCTCGAGCTCCTCGCCCGTCTCGACGTCGCGCACCCGGGCGCCCACCACCCGGCCGCCGTCGCGCAGCAGGCCGACGACCTGGGCCGAGGCGGCGACCGCGGCCCCGTGGGCGTGCGCCGTGCGCACGACGGCGACGGTGTGCCGGGCGTCGTCGACCTGGGCGTCGGAGTAGGCGATGGCCCCGGTGATCGCGTCGGCGCGCAGCGCCGGGACGAGCCGGCGCGCGCCGCGCTTGGAGAGGTGACGGTGGCGGGGGAGCGGGCTGTCACCGAGGGCCGCGAGCAGGTCGTAGAGGGCGATGCCGGCGCCCACGTAGGCGCGCTCCCACACGTGGTGGGTCAGCGGGTAGACGAAGCGGACCGGCCGGGCGAGGTGCGGGCAGAGCCGGTCGAGCATGAGGTTTCGCTCGTGCAGCGCCTCGGCGACGAGGCGGAAGTCGAGCTGCTCGAGGTAGCGCAGGCCGCCGTGGAACAGCTTCGACGAGCGGCTGGAGGTGCCGGCCGCGTAGTCGCGCTGCTCGACCAGGGCGACCGACAGACCGCGGGTGGCGGCGTCGAGGGCGACGCCGGCGCCGGTGACCCCGCCGCCCACGACGAGCACGTCGAAGGTCTCGGTGGCCATCCGCCGAAGGTCGGACGATCGCTGCGCCGGGTCGAGGCGTCCGCCGGTGTCCGAGCCGTGCACCGCGCCTTCCTACCAGCCGCTCGCCTGCAGGCAGGTGCCGCCCTCCGACCCGGCGAACGTTCCCGTCATGCCCACGGCTCGCACCCTCCTCCGCACCGCCGCCGCCGGCCTCGTGGCGGGCGCCACCCTCGCCGGGGCCGCCCTCGCCGGCGTGGTCGCCGACCCCGCCCGGGACCCCGTCGACCTGCTCGACGAGGTGGTGGGCGCTCCCGCCACGGGTGGGTCCGAGCCGACCGCAGCCACCTCCCCGGCGGGCGGCGACGTGGCGACGACGACCGCGGCACCGGCCGGGTTGCGGGTGGGCGCGGCCAAGGTCTCCATCGACCCCCGGCCGGCGGAGTTCGGCGGCACGTGGGTGACCGACCCGGCGGCGTGCCGCACCCTCGACCCGGGCTTCCTCGAGCGCCTCGGCACCAACCCGGAGGACGCCGCCCACCTCGCCCACACGGGCAGCCCCTGGCCCGAGAACCCGGACTGCATCTACATGGGCGGCTTCGGCCTCGGACCCATGAACCCCGTGTCGTCCTTCGACCAGGAGCTGGGCCTGTGGGTCCGCTCGATCGCCATCGGCGACGGGGAGGACACCTCGGTGCTCACCGTGGTCGACGGTGAGGGCTGGCTGTGGGACTACGGCAGCAAGTGCGAGGACTGCGGCGCGAAGCAGCTGGGCGAGGAGCTCGGCGCCGAGCTCGGCATCGACCCGGCCGGAATCGTCATCGCCGCCACCCACAGCCACGCCGCCCCGGACTTCATCGGCGGCTGGGGCTTCGTGCCCGACTGGTACATGGCCCAGGTCACCGAGGCGATCCGCCAGTCCGTCCGCCGGTCGGTCGCCACGATGGAGCCGGCGGTCGTGGAGTTCGGCGAGGCCCAGGCTCGTCCGTTCAACCGGGAGCGCCGCAGCACGTACCGCAGCGCCGAGGAGCAGCAGGCCGGCTGGCTGCGCGCCTACGTGCCCGGCACGCCCGGCAAGGGTCCGAAGCAGCCCGGCGAGCCGCCCCGGGTCATCGCCACGCTCGGCGCGTACGCCGCCCACCCCACGACCCGGGGCACGAACGACGGCGTCGCCCACCCTGACTGGCCGGGCGAGTTCGAGCGATCCGTCGAGGAGCGCTTCGGTGGCGTCGGCCTGCACTTCATGACCGGCCTCGGGAACATGTCGGCCGCGGGCAGCACCGGTCCGGGCATCGCCGCCCTCCTCCCGCACGTCGGCGCCGGCGAGCAGGTCGGCACGCCCGACGTCTCGGCGGAGCAGGAGCGCTGGGTGCACCCGGTCACGAACGTGCCGCTCAGCGCCCTGGGCATCCCCGGCTTCTTCGACCGCCGGTTCGTGCCCGGCCCGGCCTCGACGTCGGTGGGCAAGAGCGAGACCGCGCCCTGCGCCTCGGCGTCGGCCATGGGCGTGGAGCTGGCAGCCTCGGCGATCCGGATCGGCGACCGCCTCGCGATCACCACCGGGCCCGGCGAGCTGTTCAGCAACCTGACCAACACCATCAAGGAGAAGAGCCCGGCGGCGGTCACGTTCCCCCTCGCCCAGGCGAACGACGCCCTCGGCTACATGCCGCAGTCCTTCGAGCTCGACCCGATCGGACAGCAGGGGCTCGGCTTCGTCATCGACGGCTACCTGTTCGTCAACTACGAGGACTCCTACGCCATCGACCGCTGCGTCGGGGACGCCGTCCTGGAGAAGACGCTGGGCCTGCTCGGCGGCTGAGCCGGCTCAGCCCGGCTCGACGACCTCGAGGCGGCGGGGGCGGCCGGGCCGGGGCTCGTCGATCGACACGGCGAACCCGGACCCCAGCACCTCGACGAGCTCGTCCGGCGTCCGGGGCGAGGCGCCCGAGGCCAGCAGGTGCCGGGCCACGAGCCCGCGCGCGTGCTTGGCCATGTGGCTGACCGCCGTGCGCCCGCCGGGGCCGTCGCGCACGACGTGCACGGCGACGGTCCGCTCGGCGACGTCGCCCGTCGGCCGCCACGCCGCGCCGTAGGTGGAGGACCGCAGGTCGACCACCACGCTCCGGCCGGCGGCGGCGGGCAGGACCTGCTCGAGCGCCGGCCGCCAGGCAGCGGCCAGTGGGCCGACGCCTGGGAGGTCGACGTCCATCGACAGCCGGTACGAGGGCACCCGGTCGCCCGGTCGCAGGGCGCCGAACAGCGCGCTGACGACGACGAGGGTCCGCCCGGCCCGCCGGCGCGCCGCGGTGTCGAGGGAGCCGAGGTCGAGGGCGTCGTAGAGCACGCCGGTGTAGAGGTCGGCGGCCCGCAGGGTGGGCGCCTCGCGCAGGTGCACGTTGGCGGCGACACGGTCGGCAGCGCCCTTCGGGGCGCCGAGGACGTCGAGGGCGTCGGCGCGGGCCGACGCCGCGGCCAGCGCGTCGAGCACCCGCTCGCGCACGGGCGTGAGCGCCGGGAACGAGAGCGCGCCGAGGTCGAGCGGTCGGCCACGGGAACCGACCGCCTTGCCCTCCGACGGCGGCAGCAGGACCAGGGTCACGTCGTGCCTCCGAGCGCGTGCTGGCGGATCCAGGTGTGCATCGCGATCCCCGACGCCACGCCGGCGTTGATCGAGCGGGTGGAGCCGAACATGGCGATCGAGCACACGAGCGACGCGTGTTTCCGTGCCCCCTCCGACAGGCCCGGCCCCTCCTGCCCGAAGAGCAGGACGCAGCGCCGGGGGAGCGTGGTGGCCTCGAGCGGGACGCAGCCGGGCAGGTTGTCGATGCCGATGATCGGCAGGTCCTCCGCCGCCGCCCATGCGGCGAGGGCGTCGACGTCGGGGTGGTGGCGCACGTGCTGGTACCGATCGGTGACCATCGCCCCGCGCCGGTTCCAGCGCCGCCGACCGACGATGTGCACCTCGGCAGCGAGGAAGGCGTTCGCGTTGCGGACCACCGAGCCGATGTTCAGGTCGTGCTGGAGGTTCTCGACCGCCACGTGGAAGGGGTGCCGCCGGGCGTCGAGGTCCTCGACGATCGCCTCGACCCGCCAGTAGCGGTACCGGTCGACCACGTTGCGGCGGTCGCCGGCAGCGAGCAGCTCGGGGTCGAGCCGGGGGTCGTCGGGCCAGGGTCGTGGGTGGGGACCGACGCCCACCTCCTCGCTCACGTGACGTCGCTGCGGATGCCGCGGAGCCCGCTCCACGCCAGCTCGGAGACCCGGGCGGCGACGTGGTCGGGGTCGAGGTCGAGCTCGTCGGCGAGCCAGTGCCGGGTGGCGCCCTCGGCGAGGCCGACGATGCCGTGGGCGAGGAGCACGCGCTCGTGCTCGGCGAGGCCGTCGACCACGATGAGCTCGGCGATGACGGCGGCGATGGAGCGCTCGAGGCGGGCGGACTCCTGGGCGAACTCGACGTCGCGGCGGGTGCCGCCGCCGAACATCAGCTGGTACTCGTCGCGGGACTCGACGACGAAGCGGAAGTAGGCGCGCAGGCCCCGCTGCACCTGCTCGCGCGGGCCGCCGGCCGAGCTGGTGGCCTCGTCGATGGCGAGCATGAGGCGGGTGCTGACCAGCTCGAGCAGCTCCAGGTACAGGGCCCGCTTGGACGTGAAGTGCTGGTAGAGCACGGGCTTGGTGACCCCGGCGGCGTCGGCCACGTCGTTCATCGAGGTCTGGTGGAAGCCCCGGGCGGCGAAGACCTGCAGCGCCACCTCGAGGAGCTGCTCGCGCCGTTCGGCAGCGGGGAGCCGGGCCGACATGGCCCTGTCACTAGCACCACCACCGCCCGCGCGGGAAACGTGGGAAGGAGGTGCGTGCCCGCAGGGCGAACCATGCGCCGTGCCCCGCCCGAACCCCGCACCGGCCGCCTCCACCCGGCGCCCCGCACAACCGCTGCGCCCGCTGCCGGCCCGCCGCCTCGGTGGCGACCTCATCGCCGTGAAGGCCCGCCGCCGGCGGTTCCAGCAGGTGCTCCCGCCTCGCGCCGGCGAGCGCGGCTGGTAGCTACAGCCGGCCCTGCTCCCGGTCCTCCCGCTCGGCGGCCCGCACGGCGTAGCCGAAGACGATCGCGGGGGCGAGCACGATCGAGCCCACCACGAGGGCGGCGACGATGCCGCCGCCCACGATCCCGCCGTAGCCGGCGAACAGGCCGATCACGAACAGGACGATGGCGAGGCCGAACAGGCCGTAGCCACTCCGCTGGCCGACCCTGACCAGCCGAGCGATGCGCCGGCGGCGCTCGAGCACCGGGTCGTCCCTGCCGTCTGCCACCGCTGCATGGTCCCACAAGGGGGAGATTTCCGCGACCACCTGACAGGAGTGTGTGCCATCGGTCACGAAAGGTGTGACCGGGAGTAACGAGGGGCGCCCGCAGGTCTCGCAGGCGCAGGACGCAGACGGGGTGAACATGGAGCTGAGGGCGTTCCAACGCACGCTGGCCGCCGGAGCGGTGTGGACGGCGGCCATGGCGGGCCTGCTCGTCGCCTCCCCGTCCGCCTCCGGACAGGAGTCGGTCGAGCCCGGGCGGGGCAACGCCTACGCGCAGGGCGTGAAGGTCGACCCGCGCAGCGGTCGCCTGAGCTTCGGCATCACCTACGGCATGGCCCTCGCCGGCCACCAGAACGCCATCGCGATCGCCGAGGCCCGCTCCGCCGACCTCGGCACCATCGGCACCACCCTCGCCGGCGAAGGCTGCTCGGGGGGCGACCCCACGCTGCCGGCGGAGGACCAGCCCCAGCCGCTGGAGGCCCGCTCGAACGAGGAGGGCGCGGACCAGGAGAAGGTCGGATCCGAGAACGGCGTGGAGCGCCGCGTCGTCGCCAGCGCCGAGCCCTACGCCCGGGCCATCGCGGCGGCCGCTGGCGCCGGCGACCCCGCTGTCTTCCGCGTCGGCGGCACCACCAGCACCACCGAGTCCGGCCTGGTCGACGGCGCGCGCCTCGCCCGGGCCCGCACCGAGATCGAGGAGCTCACGTTCGCCGGCGGCCAGGTGGTGCTGCGGGGCCTGCGCTGGGAAGCCGTGTACCAGACCGCCCCCACCGAGGAGACGGCCGGCTCGTTCACCATCGACGGACTCGAGGTCGCCGGCCAGCGCATCCCGCTGCCGGAGGACAACCCGGCGGCCGCCCTCGAGGAGGCCAACGCCGCCCTCGAGCCCTTGGGGTTCCGCCTGCGCATCCCGACGCCCGAGAAGAAGGCCGGCATCCAGTTCGTCGACCCGCTGCGCATCAGCATCATCCCCAGCACCGCTCGGGAGACCGTCCTCGGCCCCGCGTTCAGCGCCGTCTCGCCGGTGCGGGAGTCCGTGTTCGACGCCATCATCGAAGCCGAGTGCAGCTCAGCCAGCGTGATCAGCATCCTGGACATCGTCCTGAACTCGATCACCGGCGCCGGCTCGCTCAACATCGAGGTCGGCGGCGTCACCGCCACCTCCGACGACATCGAGCTCACCTCGTTCCTCGGCGGCCTCGGCGGCGCCCCCTCGCTGCCCCCGCTCCGGCCGGGCACCACCGGCGGCTCTTCCGGCTCGCTCGGCACCCCGACCCGCTCCGGCGGCACCCTCGGCACCGGCAACGGCTCCGGCACCGGCACAGGCGCCACGGCGGTGACCGGCGACGACGCCGGCGACACCGAAGGCGGCGGCCAGGAGCTCGCCGGTGCGGAGCCCATCTCCTCCGAGGGTGCGCGCGGCGGCGCCCTCGCCGGCGTGGGCCTCGGTGGCCTCGCCCTGCTCGCCGCCCTCGCCGCCGGTGACCGCCACAAGATGCGCAAGGCGCAGCGATCCGTCCTCATGGAGACCTTCTGACATGGCCGCACCCGAGCCACGCCCGACCCCCCAGGGATCGTTCCCGGTCCACAGCCGGCTGCTGCGCGGCTACGGCCCGCTCGCCGTCTTCGCCGCCATGCTCGTCCTGATGGCGCTCCTCGTGCCCACGAAGGTGCCCGAGGCGAGCGTCTCGTCCAGCGACACCACCACCCCGGGCGCGGGCGAGGGCTTCGCCGGCAGCAGCTCATCGGGCAGCGGAGGCGGCACGGGTGGCGGGCCGGGAACGCCCGCGGCCGGTGGCGCTGGCGGCAGCGGTGCAGGGGCGGGGGGCGCCGGCGGCGTCGCCACCGACGGCGCGGGCAGCGGCATCGCCCCGGTCGAGGGCGTGCAGGCCTGCCCGGACCGCCAGGAGCAGATCCCCGGCGACCCCTACAGCCCGCCGTGCGTGGCCTGGGGCGGCGGGAACAACGGTGGCGCCACCACCAAGGGCGTGACCGGCGACACCATCGTCGTCTCCTACCGGATGCTGAACGAGAAGGGCTTCCAGCAGACGATGGCGGCGCTCGCCGGCGCCAGCCTCTCCGACACCCCCGAGACCATCCAGAACACCGTCGCCGCGCTGGCCGAGTACTTCAACCAGCGGTTCCAGCTCTACGGCCGCAAGATCGTGATCCAGTTCTACGAGGGGCAGGGCTCGAACACCACCGAGCTGCTGGGCAAGGGGCGTGACCGCGCCGAGGCCGACGCCACCAAGGTCGCCGAGGAGATCGGTGCCTTCGCCGACCTGTCGGCGACCTCCGAGCCGTACGCCGGGGCCCTCGCGTCCCGCGGCGTCATCGGCTTCGGCACGCCGTACCTGTCCCGGGAGTGGCACGAGCAGCGGGCGCCCTTCGCCTGGTCGCTGGCCACCGACGGCACCCGGGTCTCGGAGCTGGCGGCGGAGTACGGCAACAAGCGACTCGCCGGCAAGCCTGCCGTCTACGCCGGTGGCGACCTGAAGGGCAAGCCCCGCACGTTCGCGACGATGGCGCCGGAGAACTCCTGGTACCAGGACTCCGTGAACAACGCCCGCCGCATCACCGAGGAGGCCGGGAACGACCCCGGCCTCAACGTGAAGTACCAGCTCGACCTGTCCACCATGTCGAGCCAGGCCAACAACATCATCCCGAAGCTCAAGAACGAGGGCGTCACCACGATCTTCTGCGGTTGTGACCCTGTCCTGCCGGTCTTCCTCTCCGGGGTCGCCAACCGGGAGCGCTACTTCCCCGAGTTCATCATCGTCGGGACGGCACTGACCGACGCCGACATCGTCGGGCAGCTCTGGGAGCCGGCGTTCGCCCAGCACGCCTTCGGCGTGTCGTCGCTCACCGACTTCGTGCCGCCCACCCAGACCATCGCCTACGAGGCGTTCAAGTCGGTGCGGCCGAACGAGGAGCCCGCCTTCTCGGTCGACCTCATCTACTACCAGATGTACATGCTGGCCATCGGCCTGCAGGGCGCCGGCCCGAACCTCACGCCGCAGTCCTTCTCGGACGGCATGTTCAACTACCCGGCCCGCTCCGGCCCGGTCGGGCTCTGGAAGTTCGGCCCCGGCGACCGCACCGCCGCCAACGACGTGCGCGAGATCTACTTCGACGTGAACGCGATCTCCACGTACAACGGCAAGCCGGGCGCCTACGTCGGCACCAGTGGCGAGCGCTGGGAGAGCGGCCAGATCCCCGCCGGCGACCCGGCGATCCCGCCGGTGGAGCGCCGCGGATGAGCACCCTCGCCGACCGGATCCCCGGGATCGACGCCTGGCGGGAGGCCGGCAACCGGACCAGGGCCCTCGTCGCCGTCGCCGCGGTGGTGGGGCTGTACGCCCTGCTCTACGTGCTGCCCGGCACCGGGGACCAGCTCCAGGACAAGGCCCCCTACGGCGTGCTGTTCATCGGCACCGTGCAGGGCACCACCACCGCCTTGCTGGCGATGGGCCTGATCCTGATCTACCGCACCAACCGGTTCGTCAACTTCTCCTACGCCGCCATGGGCGCGCTGCCCGGGGCGTTCGCGATCGGCCTCCACCTCGAGCAGGGCTTCCCGTTCTTCGGGGCGCTCGCCCTGGCCGTGGTGCTCGGCGTCGTCGTCGGCTTCCTCACCGAGCGGCTGATCCGGCGGTTCAGGGGTGCCAGCCGGCTGATCCTCACCGTCGCGTCGATCGGCCTCGCCCAGATCTTCGGCGTGCTGAGCCTGCTCGCCAACAAGGCGATCGGGTTCATCTCCCTGGCCGGCGGCTTCACCATCCCCCTCGACCTGCGCTTCGGCCTCGACGTGAAGACGATGACCGGCGACGAGATCCTCATCATCGCCGTCGTGCCAGCGGTCATCGCCGGCCTGGCCTGGTTCCTGCTGCGCACCGACGCCGGCGTCGCGATCCGCGCCGCCGCCGAGAACGAGGACCGGGCGCTCCTGCTCGGCATCCCCGTCTCCAAGCTCGGTCGCATCGTGTGGATGATCGCCGGCGGCCTCGCCGCCCTCACCTACGTCCTGCAGGCGCCCTCGTCGGGCATCTCGCCCGGCGTCGTGTCCGCCGGCCCGGCCGTGCTCCTGCCCGCGCTGGCCGCCGCCGTCGTCGCCCGGCTCGAGTCGCTGCCCGTCGCGTTCGTCGCCGGCATCGGCCTGGGCATGCTCGACCAGATCGTGCGCTGGAACGGCACCGGCACGCCGTCGATCACCACGATGTTCTTCCTCGCCGTCATCCTCGTGGCCCTGCTCCTGCAGCGGGCCTCCCTGTCCCGGGCGATGAGCTCCGAGAGCGCAGCGTTCAGCTCGGAGGGCGTCATCAAGCCGGTCCCGATCGAGCTGCGCCACCTGCCCGAGATCCGCATCGCCAAGGCGGCGATCCACGTCGTGGTCCTGGCGCTGCTCGTGCTCGTCCCGCTCTCGTGGGGCCCGTCGAACCAGCTCCTCGCCGCCATCGCGCTGGTCTGGGCCATGGTCGGGGTCTCCCTCGTGATCCTCACCGGGTGGGGCGGCCACATCAGCCTCGGCCAGTTCGCGATCGCCGGCATGGGCGGCCTGCTCGCCGGCAACCTGCTGGCCAGCACCAGCATCGACTACTTCCTCGTGCTGCTCGGCAGCGGCGCCGCCGGCGCCCTCATCGCCCTGGTGGTCGGCCTGCCGGCGCTGCGCATCCGCGGCCTGTTCCTCGCCGTCACGACCCTGGCCTTCGCCGTGGCGCTCAACAGCTACGTGCTGAACCGCGACAACTTCTCCTCGATCATCCCCGGCGACGTCGTGCGTCCGGTGCTGTGGGAGCGCTGGGACCTCGAGCGGGGCTACCCCATGTACGCCCTGTGCCTGGCGTTCCTGCTGCTGTCGATCGCCGCGGCCCGCGGCGTGCGCGGCACCCGGGCCGGGCGCGTGATCATCGCCACCCGCGACAACGAGCGGGCGGCCGACTCCGCCTCGATCCCCACGATGCGCATCAAGCTCGCCGCGTTCCTCGTCGCCGGGTCCATCGCCGGCATCGCCGGCGGTCTGCACGTGAGCATCCTCCACGGCATC
The DNA here is from genome assembly GCA_036275235.1 of Acidimicrobiales bacterium. Taxonomy (GTDB): domain Bacteria; phylum Actinomycetota; class Acidimicrobiia; order Acidimicrobiales; family Salinilacustritrichaceae; genus Salinilacustrithrix. The sequence goes on from DASUEE010000271.1 coordinate 25,111, forward strand.
AACCAGGGCACCTACAGCCCCGAGATGAGCCTCGAGGTGTTCTCCACGGCCGTCATCGGCGGGCTCAGCTCGGTGTCCGGGGCCATCGGCGGCGTGCTGCTCTTCCAGTGGCTGGCGTCGATCACCGCCCTCGGCGACATCCGCCCGCTCCTGTCCGGCGCCGGCCTGCTCGTCGTCCTGCTCGTCTTCCCGGGCGGCCTGGCCCAGCTCGCCGCCGGCCTGCGCGACCGCGTGCTGCGTCGCGTCGCCGAGCGCCACGACATCCTCGTGCCGTCGCTGGTGGCCGACAAGCGGGTCGACAGCGCCGAGGAGGAGAAGGCCGAGGAGGCCGACCTGCTGCGGGGTGCGCTGAGCGACGACCCCGAGCCGCTCCCCGCGGGCGACGACGACCTGGTGGGGAGTGCCCGGTGACCTCCAACGGCCGCACCGCCCGCCGCCGGGAGCCGCTCCGGGCCCGCCCGGCCGACGTCATCGACGCCGACCCCACCCTGGTGCTCGACCCGGTGGTGGCCAACGGGCACGCACCCGCGGCGCCGGCACCGACGGGCACCGACACCATCCTGCGCTGCTCGGGCATCGACGTCTCCTACGGCCCGGTCCAGATCCTGTTCGGGGTCGACCTCGAGGTGAAGCGGGGCGAGGTCGTCGCGCTCCTCGGCACCAACGGCGCCGGCAAGTCCACGCTGCTCAAGGCCATCTCCGGCCTGAAGGCGCCCAAGTCCGGCACGGTCGAGCTCATGGGTGAGGACGTCACCGGCCTCACCGCCGACGTCGTCACCCGCAAGGGCGCGGCGCTCATGCCCGGCGGCAAGGGCATCTTCCCGACCCTCACCGTGGCCGAGAACCTGCGACTCGCCACCTGGCTGATCAAGGACGACAAGGCACGGGTCGAGGAGGCCAAGGCCGAGGTCCTCGAGCTGTTCCCGATCCTGCGGGAGCGGTCGAGCCAGCTCGCCGGCGACCTCTCCGGCGGCGAGCAGCAGATGCTCGCCCTCGGCGGCGCCCTCATGACCCGCCCCGAGCTGCTCATGATCGACGAGCTGTCCCTCGGCCTGGCGCCCACGATCGTCGCCCGACTCCTCGAGGTCGTCGACGAGATCCACCGCCGGGGCACGACGATCATCGTCGTCGAGCAGTCGGTGAACGTGGCCCTCAACCTGGCCGAGCGGGCGGTGTTCATGGAGAAAGGCGAGTTCCGCTTCACCGGCCCCACCCGCGAGCTGCTCGACCGCCCGGACATCCTGCGCTCGGTGTTCATCGCCGGGTCCAAGGCTCACGAGGACGACCGCGCCGCCGAGCCCCGCCTGCGAAAGCGCACGATCGCCGAAGACGCCAAGCCCGTGCTGCAGTGCCGTGGCGTCACCAAGCGCTTCGGCGGCATCACGGCCGTGGACCAGGTCGACCTCGAGGTGCGCGACGGCGAGATCATCGGCCTCATCGGCCACAACGGCGCCGGCAAGACCACCCTGATGGACTGCATCTCGGGGTTCCTGAAG
>DASUEE010000272.1:0-2260 GCA_036275235.1 Acidimicrobiales bacterium
CGGCTGACGCTGTGGCAGGCGGCCTGGCGGCTCGCGGAGGACCTGCCGGCGTCGGTCGAGGTGGCGGTCGCCAAGCTGTGGGCCGCGGACGCCGGGCACCGGCTGGCGCACACGACGGTGCACGTCCACGGCGGCGTCGGCATCGACCTCGACGGCACCGCGCACCGCTACTTCAGCGCCGCCAAGCGCCTGGAGATGGCGCTCGGCTCGGCGACCGAGCAGGCGCTCGCGGTCGGCCGGGCTCTGGCCACCGAACCCGCCTGACGACCCGTCAATTCCTGAGGGCTTTTCGCGGCGTGTCGCCCGGCGATCGACGGGTCAGCGGTACGCCGGACGCCACCACCGCGTGTAGGCGAACCGGGCGGCGAACCGGTTGAGCGACACCACCACCGCCACCGCCCCGCCGAGGGACCAGACCAAGGCCCACGGCACGGAGGCCGCGTGGAGCAGCCAGGACGACGCCGCGACGGCGAGCGCGATCATCACCAGGACGACGTTGCCGGTGCGGGCGTAGGCCTCCCCCACCCGCCACATGTGCAGGGTGGCCCGCTCGAGGGACGAGAGCGTCTCGGCCATGGTGGCCGGCGCCGCGACCGGCGTGCAGCCGTAGGTCTCGGCGTAGGCCTGCACGTGGGCCCGGTGCGCCTCGTCCAGGCGTGCCGCCTCGGCGGAGGGCACGGTGGCGATCGACCGGCCGTCCGCCGCCTGCCGCGTCATCTCCCCCTCGACCGTGGCGTGCCTCCACGCCGCGGCCCGCCGGCGCGGCCAGGGCGGGACCTCCGGCCACCGCCGGTGCGTCTCCACGAGGGAGTCGTCGTCCATCCAGGTGCGCAGCTGCACAGCAGGTTCCGCCCAGAACCAGGACACCGACGCCTGGACGAGCCCGTCCGCGGACCGCAGCATCGTGGCCGGCAGCGCCCCGTGCTCGAGCAGCGCGGCGCCGTCCTCCGGCGAGTAGTCCGCGGCCAGCTCCGCGACGCCCCCCGGCTCGACGTCGAGGTGGACGAGCCCGACCACCTCGTACCCCACCTCCTGGAAGGCCAGGACCTCCTCCGGATGGGGGGCCGCCGGGCCGCCGGCCAGCGTGACGTCGGTGTAGACCGGCCGCGGCCGTCGGCGGTCCCTGACCCGGGTTCCTGGCATCGGTCGCCCCCTCCACCGGGGCGTGGCCCCGCTCTCCGGAGCGGACGCTAGGCCACCAGGCGGTGGTGACGCCGGGTTCTTGCGAACTCTTGACTCAGCGGATCTTGTCGAGGCGGTTGACCGTCTCCTCGAACTCCGCGACCAGGTCGGCCATCACCTCGGCCACGGGGCGTACGGCGTTCATCCGCCCGACGATCTGGCCGACCGGCATCGAGATCACGTCGGGGTCGCCCGAGGCGTTGATGCGGTTGTGGGCCTCGGAGACGAGCAGGTTCTGCAGCGGCATGGGCAGCGGGTCGGGGGCGTCCGCCTCGGCCCACGCCTCGGTCCACCTCGTCTTGAGCAGGCGGGCCGGCTTGCCGGTGTAGATGCGGGTACGCACGGTGTCGCTGGACGTGGCCCGGGTGAACGCCTCGGTCCAGCCGGAGCTGGACTGGAGGTTCTGGTACTCCTCGGTGCCGAGCCAGATGGAGCCGGTCCACACCCCCTGCGCTCCCAGCGCCAGCGACGCGGCGACCTGGCGGCCCGACCCGATCCCGCCGGCGCCGAGCACCGGGACGTCGGGGCCGACGGCGTCGACGATGTCGGGGGTCAGCACCATGCCGGCGATCTCGCCGGTGTGGCCGCCGGCCTCGTAGCCCTGCGCGACGATGATGTCGACGCCGTTGCGCACGTGCGAGGCGGCGTGCTTCGCGGCCCCGGCGAGGGCGGCGACCTTGACGCCGGCCGCGTGCGCCTGCTCGATCACGTCGACCGGCGGGGAGCCGAGCGCGTTGGCGATCAGGACGGGCCGGTGCGCCAGCGCGATGTCCACGTGCGACCGGGCCACCGAGTGCAGCCAGCCGAGCACGCCGTCGCGACCCTCACCCTCGGGCAGCGGCGGGACCCCCAGCTTCTGCAGGGTGCGCTCGACGAACGACACGTGCTCCGGCGGGATCATCGCCTTCAGGTCGACGGCCTTGCCCTCGGTGGGGATCTTCATGGGCATCACGACGTCGACGCCGTAGGGCTTGCCGTCGGTGTTGTCGTCGAGCCAGGACAGGGTCCGGTCGAGGTCGTCGGCGTCGTTGAAGCGCACGCAGCCGAGCACCCCCAGCCCCCCGGCCCGGCTCACCGC
>DASUEE010000273.1:0-2615 GCA_036275235.1 Acidimicrobiales bacterium
CGGCCGGCCACCGGCTCGCCGAAGTACTCGAGCAGCTGGCGCCACCGGCACTGCCGGGTCTCGGCGTAGCGGCGGACGAGGTCGGCCCGGTGCTTCTCGGCCTGCCCGAACCGGTCCTGGCGGGCCGTGGCCTCCTCGACGATCTCCTCGCGCGTGGCGTCGGACGGGCCGGCGGAGATGCGGCCCCCGGCGTCGAGCACCACGGCGTCGAGCTCTTCGAGGCGGGAGATGGCGACGAGCAGCTTGGTCTCGGTGACGGCGGTGTGCTCGGCGACGTCGACCAGGTCGACGGGCTCCTCGCTCGAGCGGACCGCGGCCACGATCTGGTGCATGATGTCGCCGTCGACGGCGGACGCGCCGGCGAAGTGCGAGCGGATGCCGTCCTCGGCGATCCGATCGACCAGCACGCCGTGCGCCGGCGCGCCGTCGCGGCCGGCGCGCCCGACCTCCTGGTAGTACGCGTCGAGGGACTCGGGGGCGGTGTCGTGGACGACGAACCGCACGTGGGGGACGTCGACGCCGAGGCCGAACGCCACGGTGGCGCACACGACGCACGGCGCGTCGTCGGCGAAGCGCTGGTGCACCTCGGCCCGGTGCTCGTCGTCGAGACCGGCGTGGTAGGCGAACGCAGGGCGCTCCTCGGAGCCGAGCATGCCGGCGAGCTCCTCGGCACGGGCGCGCGTGTCGACGTACACGAGGCCGGTGCCCGGCATCGACGCCACCGCCTCCAGCAGCGCCTGCTCGGCGGTGCGGTCGTCGGCCCGGCGCACGACGGACAGGTGCAGGTTGGGCCGGCCGAATCCCCACACGAGCACCTGGGGGTCGCGCATGCGCAGCGACGCCACGATGTCGTCGCGCACGGGCGCCGACGCCGTGGCGGTGAGGGCGAGCACCGTGGGGTGCCCGAGGTCGTCGATCACCGCGCCGAGGCGCAGGTAGTCGGCGCGGAAGTCGTGGCCCCACGACGAGATGCAGTGCGCCTCGTCGACCACGAACAAGCTGGGGCCGGCGTCCCGGAGGGCGTCGAGGGTGTCCTGGCGGGTGAGCTGCTCGGGGGCGAGGAAGCAGAACTCCAACCGCCCGTCGGCGAGCCGCTCGAGCACGTCGCGCCGCTCGGCGGCGGAGAGCGTCGAGTTCAGCTGCGCCGCAGCGCCGCCCTCCAGGTCGTGGTCGTCGATCGACTCCACCTGGTCGTGCTGGAGGGCGATGAGCGGGCTGACCACGATCGTCGGTCCGTCGAGCAGCAAGCCGGCCATCTGGTAGATGGCCGACTTGCCCGATCCGGTGGGCATCACGGTGAGGGTGTCGTGGCCGGCGAGGACCGCCTCGACCGCCTCCCGTTGCCCGGGACGCAGCTCGTCGAAGCCGAAGCGGTCTCGCGCCAGCTCGACGAGCTGGTCTGTCATGTGGTGTCCGGGGACCTCTCGTGGGGGGTCAGCGGGGGGACGGGGCGGTCAGGCCGTCTCGGGACGGCCCTGGCGCTCGCGGGCCGGGGCGCCGTGGCTCTCCTCCTCGAAGCGGCGGGACGCCTCGTCGACGTCGCCGCCCGACTCCTCGAGCAGCTCCTCGGCGAGCTCCTGGTCCTGCTCGACGGCCTGGCCGAGAGACTTGTCCTCGTAGCCCGGCTCGGACCACTTCGCGTCGGGGTCGGTGCCGGTGGGGGTGTCGGTGCCGTGCGGGCGATCTTCGCTCATGGTGTGCTCCTCGGGTGTGGGTGTCCCCGCTCGCTACCCGAGTGCTCGCCCGATGATGCCGCCCTACTCGCCCAGCGGACGCACGGTGGCGGAGTCGTCGACGCCGACGGCGTCGAGCGCCCGCCGCACCACGCCGTACGCACCCACGAGGCGGACGTCGCCGCCCCGGGGGAGCACCCGCGCGGCGGCCTCGACCCACAGGTCGATGCCGGTGGACGTGCACAGCCGGAGATCGTGCAGGTCGAAGCGCACGTCGCCGACGCCGAGCGCGAGCAACCGCTCCACCTCGTCGGTGACCGCCGGGGTGGTCGTCGCGCACAGCTCGCCGCACAGGCGGATGGCTGCGTGGACGGCCTCGCCGCCGATGCCGCTCACCGTCACGTGGGCGGTCAACCGGGCGGACCCGGTGGCATCGGTCGCGATGACCGGATCCAGATCCTCGGTCCAGAACTCCTGCATTGCACAACTCCTCAAAGACAAGACCTCGTACGCCCGGCCGGGGTGCAAGGGCCTGTGCCAGCCAGGGTATCGGCGAGCGCTCGGACACCAACGTGCGCCCGAGAGATGTCCGGATCGGTGCCTCTTCCCTGCCGGGACGTTGGTCCCGCACGCTCGGGCGGCCTGGCCCCTTGCGGCGAGCGGGGCGCTTCCGCACGATCGCCCCATGGCCATCACGTCGATCATCCGCCCCTCGCGCGCCACGTGCGTCGACGGCAACGAGGCCGCCGCCCGCATCGCCTACGCCTGCAGCGAGGTCGTGGCGATCTACCCGATCACGCCCGCCTCACCGATGGCCGAGCACGCCGACGACTGGGCCGCCGCCGGCCGGCCGAACCTGTGGGGCGCGGTCCCCGACGTGCTCGAGATGCAGTCCGAGGCCGGTGCGGCCGGCACCCTGCACGGCGCGCTGCAGAAGGGGGC
>DASUEE010000274.1:0-5199 GCA_036275235.1 Acidimicrobiales bacterium
GTCGACCAGCTCGGCCGTGGCGGCCAGCAGGTCGGGGCCCGCCGTCACGTGGCGGCGCCGTGGTCCCGGAGGATGTCGTTGAGCTTCGACTTGTCGTGCCGCTCGCCCGGCTCGAGGCGCTTGATGACGAGCACGCACGGCAGCCCGAACTCACCGCCCGCGAACGTGCGGGACCGCGTGGCGGACACCGCGACGCTCCACGCCGGCACCCGGCCCCGGCTGATCTCCTCGCCGGTCTCGGCGTCGTAGACCGGGATCGAGCCGGTGAGCACGCAGCCGGCGCCGAGGACGGTGCCGGTGCCCACCCGCGCACCCTCGGCGACGATGCAGCGGCTACCGATCATGCACTCGTCGCCCACGACGACGGGCACCGCGTTGGCCGGCTCGAGGACCCCACCGATGCCGACGCCGCCGGACAGGTGGACGTTCGCGCCGATCTGGGCGCACGAGCCGACGGTGGCCCACGTGTCGACCATGGAGTTCTCGCCCACGTAGGCGCCGATGTTCGTGTACGAGGGCATGAGGACCACGCCCTTGGCGAGGTGGCTGCCCCAGCGGGCCGAGGCGCCGGGCACGACGCGCACGCCGGCGGCCTCGTAGTCGCGCTTGAGGGGGATCTTGTCGGCGTACTCGAAGGGCCCGAGCTCGGTGGTCTCCATCGAGGACAGGCGGAACAGCAGCAGGATGGCGTGCTTCAGCCACTCGTTGACGGTGACGTCGGCGTCGCCCACGGCGTCGCCCCGGACCTCGGCGACCCGGGCCTCGCCGGCGTCGAGCAGGTCGATCGCCTGGCGGACCACGGCGAAGGCGTCGGCGTCGGCCGGGGAGAGCTGGTCGCGCCGCTCCCACAGCTCGGTGATCTGTGCCTGGAGGTCGGCCATGGGCACGAACCTACCCGCCGAGGTCGAGCAGCCCCGAGGACGCGCGGCGACCCCACGGCCCGCCGATGGCCATGCGATCGCCCTCGACGTGGACCGTCGCGACGTGGAGCATCCGGGCGCCGTGGGGGTAGCCGACCGCCGCCGGGTCCCAGGCGTGGTGCACCAGCGCGAGCCCGCCGTCGGGCATGGCGAGCAGCTCCTGGCCGCCGGGTCCGGCCGCGCCGCGACGGGTCGAGAGGATCGGCAGGGCCGAGGTGCGACGGCACGGGCCGAGCACGCTGTCGCAGACGGCGTGCCCGACGGCGTAGTCGGCGCTCTCCCACCGGTTCCCCGAGTACAGGAGGTGGTGGCGGCCGCCGACGAGCGCCATGGTCGGGCCCTCGATGATCGGGAACTCCCAGTCGAGGGCGCGGTGGAGCAGCTCGCGGCGCTCGCCCAGCAGGCGCTGGCCGTCGCCGCTGAGGCGCTGGCCCCAGATGCGGGTGGGCTCGCCGCGCAGGGTGCCCTCGCTCTTCCAGAGCAGGTAGGCGCGGCCGTCGGCGTCGACGAACGGGCTCGGGTCGATCGATCCGCCGCGGCGCGTCTGGCAGATCATCGGCCCGTCGGTCCGGTCGACGTAGGGGCCCTGGGGCAGCAGGCTCACCGCCCGCGAGGTGCACTGCAGGCCGGTCGCCCGGTCGCGGGTCGTGTAGTACATGACGAAGGTCGACCCGCGGCGCAGGACCGACGGTGCCCAGTGGTGGCCCCACTCCGCCCACGCCGGCGCGGCCTGGAGGGCGTCGCCCACCCACTCCCAGTGCACGAGGTCGTCGGAGCGCAGGGTGGGGATCGCGGTCACCCCGACCTGGGTGGAGAACGCCCACCACGAGCCGTTCGCCTGCATGACGTACGGGTCGGGGAAGTCATCGCGGTGGACCGCCTCGCTCCCCTCGCTGACCACCGGTGGGGCCGAGCCGGGCGCAGCCGGCGGTGCCGCTCGGTCCGGGCGCGGCGGTGGCCGCTCGACCTCCGGTCCGGGCGACGCCGGTGGCGGCGCGCCGTCCGCCGGTGCGGCGGCGGCGAGGGCGGCGAAGAGCGCCGCGAGGTCGGCGTCGGACGAAGCGGCGGGGACAGCACGTCCGGCCGCCGCGGGGACGGCCACGGCCTCCCGGTCGATCGGCTCGTGGGCGACCACCGGCCGGCGCCGGACCTCGGCTCGCTCGAGGGTGGGACCGGTCGATCCGCCGGCTGCTCCGGTGCCGACGGGGCCGCGGGTGGCGACGAGCGCTGTCACGAGCAGGCCGGCGGCGACCAGCACGGGGACCGCCGCGCGGCGGGGGCGCGCAGATCGGGAGCGGAGGCGGGCGAAGGATCGGATGATCGCGGGTGGGCTGGCGGCTGGATCGGGCCCCCGAGGGCCCACGCGTTCCTTCGCCCCGCCCCGACGCGTCTCCTGCCGCCCGGCGCCCGCTCAGGCGGCCCGGGCGAGCCGCTGCACCACCAGGGCGATGCGGTCGTCGGGTTGCACGGCGGCGATGCGCACGTGGCCCCGTCCGGCCTCCCCGTAGAACTCGCCCGGGCTGACGATGGCCCCGCCGTCGCGCGCGAGTCGCTCGGTGAGGGCCCAGGCGTCGCCCCCGGGGGCGGGCACCCAGAGGTAGAAGCCGCCGCCGGGCATCGGGACCTCGAGGCCGATCCCGGCCATCGCCGCCCGCAGGGCGAGCAGGCGGCGGTGGTAGCGGTCGCGCTGGACCTCGACGTGGTCCTCGTCGGCGAGGGCGGCGATCGCCGCGGCCTGCACGGGCGAGGGCACCATGAACCCAGCGTGCTTGCGGACCTCGCGCAGGTAGGCGACCAGCTCGGCGTCGCCGGCGTAGAAGCCCGCCCGCCCGCCGGCGAGGTTCGAGCGCTTCGACAGCGAGTGGACGGCGAGCACGCCCTCGGTGCCGTGGTGGAGGATCGTCCGGGGCGGTCCGTCCCAGGTGAACGCCACGTAGCACTCGTCGGACAGCACCGGCACGCCGCGCGACCGTCCCCACTCGGCAGCGGCGCCGAGGTCGTCGAGGCCGCCGGCCGGATTGCCGGGGGTGTTGACCCACAGGCACAGCGCCCGGGCGGCGTCGTCCTCGTCGATGGCCGCCAGGTCGATGGTCCAGTCGTCGAGCACCGGCACGGCGACCGCCCGGCACCCGGCGAGGGTCGCCCCCATCTCGTAGGTCGGGTAGCTGATGGCGGGGTACAGCACGGTGTCGCGCTCCGGCGTGCGCAGGCGCAGCCACTGGGGCATGCCGGCGACGAGCTCCTTCGTGCCGATGCACGCCGCGACCTGGTCCGGCGGGAGCGTGACGCCGAGGAAGCGCTCGAGCCAACCGGCGGCTGCCTCCCGGAACGCGGCGATGCCGTTCGAGGCCGGGTACCCGCGGGCGTCGGCGGTGGCCAGCGCGTCGACGACGGCCGGCGGTGGCGGATCGAAGGGCGTGCCGATGCTGAGGTCGACGACGCCGCCCTCGTGCTCGGCGGCGACGGCCCGCAGCGGGTCGAGGCGGTCGTAGGGGTAGGGCGGGGGGACGAACGGGGCGGGTGCACCCGGGGCGGGCGCGCGGCTCACCCCTCCACCTCGAACTCGCGGAACTGGGCGCGGGAGCCGGCGTCGAGCCGGGCTTGCACCAGGGTGCCGGTGTCACCGTGGGTCTCCACGAGCACCTCGCCCTCGCGGTGCACGGCGGCGAGGGCATCGGCTCGCTCGTAGGGGATCGACAGCTCCACGACGGGCTGCATGGCCCGCAACCGGGTGCTGATGGCCTCGAGCAGCTCGGGGACGCCCTCCCCGGTCTTCGCCGAGAAGGCGACGGAGCCCGGGTGGCGCTTGACCAGCGTCGCGGCGGTCTCGGGATCGAGGTCGGCCTTGTTGAAGGCGAGGAGCTGCGGCACGCCGCCCGCCTCGATCTCGCGCAGCACGGTGTGGACGGCCTCGATGTTGCCCGCGACGTCGGGCGCGGTGGCGTCGACGACGTGCACGAGCAGGTGCGCGTCGGCCGCCACCTGGAGGGTGGACTTGAACGCCTCCACCAGCTGGTGGGGCAGCTTGCGCACGAAGCCGACCGTGTCGGTGGCCAGCACGGACTCGCCGCCGGGCAGGTCGAGGCGCCGGGTGGTGGCGTCGAGCGTGGCGAAGAGGCGATCCTCGACGAGCACGCCCGCGTCGGTGAGCCGGTTGAGGAGCGTGGACTTGCCGGCGTTCGTGTAGCCGACGATCGCGACTCGCTGGATGCGGCTGCCGCGCCGCTGCTTGCGCTGGGTGTCGCGGTGGCGCTGGATGTCGCGCAGGTCGGCTTCGAGCTTGTGGATGCGGCGCACGATGCGCCGGCGGTCGGTCTCCAGCTGCGTCTCGCCGGGGCCGCGGGAGCCGATGCGGGCGCCGCCACCGGCGGACATGCCGCCCGCCTGCTGGGAGAAGCTCTTGCCGCTGCGTCGCAACCGGGGCAGCCGGTAGCGCAGCAGCGCCAGCTCGACCTGCGCCTTGCCCTCGAGGCTGGCGGCGTTCTGGGCGAAGATGTCGAGGATCACCGCCGTGCGGTCGATGGCCGTGCGGCCCAGCATCTTCTCGAGGTTGAACTGCTGGGCCGGGGTCAGCTCGTTGTCGAAGACGACGGTGTCGCAGTCGGTGGCGAGCGCGACCTCCTTCAGCTCCTCGGCCTTGCCCTTGCCGATGAAGGTGGGCGGGTCGGGGGCCTGGCGGCGCTGCACGACCCGCGCGACCTCGTCGGCACCGGCGGTGTCGATGAGGGCGGACAGCTCGTCGAGTCCTCGCTCGGTCTCCTCGGCGTCGTCCGGGGGCAGCGTCACGCCGACGAGGACGATCTTCTCCCGGAACGACCGTTCGATGAGGGTGTCGGTGAGGGCGTCGGTCAAGGCGACCATCCTCGCATCACAGCGGCCACTCCACCGCGGCGATCGCCACGACCGGGACGGTGAGGTGGGCGATGCCGTCGTCGCCGAGCTCCACCACCGCCGGCCCGCCGGGCTGGTGGACGGTGGCCGTGGGCGGCGCCAGCTCCCAGCGCCGTGCCGCCGCCGCCGCTGCGACCGCGCCGGTGCCACAGGCCTGGGTGGGGCCGACGCCGCGCTCGTACACGAGCATCCGGACCTCGCCGGGTGAACCAGGCCACACCAGCTCGACGTTCGTGCCACCGGGCGTCGCCTCGTTGATGCGCTGCCCGATGTCCACGAGGTCGGGGACGTCGTCGGGGTCGGCCACGTGGAGCACCACGTGCGGGTTGCCCATGTCGACCTCGACCGCTCGCACGATGCGCTCGTCGAGCCACTCGGGCAGCTCGTC